>CAMCFL010000173.1 GCA_945873715.1 Akkermansia muciniphila | reverse complement strand
ATCGATGTTTCGACCCGCCCAAGTGGCCGCGGTGCGGCCGATGCGATGGTCCTCCCGACGCTGTTCCTGTTGGATCGGGAGTATGCTGTCCAGACCCTGCGGGTCATTGCCGTCAGCAATGTGCCCGCCGCGCAGTTGGGCAAGTCGGTGTGGCATCTGGCCGCCCAGGGGAAGAGCGAGCCTCAGCGCGGCCTCGTTTACGGCGAACCGCTCAGCGGATACCGGGTGGTGCAATCACCATCGGAACTGATTCCGGGGGGCATCTACCGGATCGAACTCCTTGCCGGCCGGGCCAAGGGTTCCCGGGAGTTCAAGGCCATCGCTCCGGCTTCAGCGGTGACGGAGTAGCCGGAAGCGGGCGGGATGCCCGTGGCTCATCGCAGACCCCTCCTGCAGGCTCGCCGCCCTCAACGGGCGCGCCCTGGTCGCCGCCTGCCGACAGACCGTCTACCCCCCTGACAAACCCAAGAGGCACCCCCACTGCCCAGCCCTGATTGTTCCCCATTGCCGATCGGGCAGGGGCGCGTACAAGGTCTGGGGATCGGGTCTTTGCTTCCCTGGTGGGAGGCGACGAACCCCCTGCTTCCATGAAGATCACTTTTCGTTCGTCCTGCTGCCTCGCCCTGTGGCTGTGCGTCGGTTCCGCCCTCGCCCAGACGCCCTCGACCAACGCGCCGCGTCCACGGCCGGCCCTTCCCCCGGGAGTCGCCACGACGGTTGGCGGCACCAATCTTTCCGGGCAACCGGTCCGCAGCCGCCTCCCCTTTCAGGGAACGGTCAAGTCCATCGATTCGACCGCGATGACGTTGACGCTCACCGGAGCGAAGGACCAGGAGCGGGTGCTGCATCTCGACGGCGAGAGCCGGTTGATCAAGGGCGGCAAACCCACTCCCCTCTCGGAGGTGGTCGCAGCCGATTACGTGCGTGGATTGGTCCGCAGGAATGACCGCGGCGAGGAAGTGTTGGTCCACGGAACCTTCGGGCCGAAGCCGGCACCCAAGCCCAAAGCCCCGGCACGACCGAAGACCGCGGCACCGGCAACGCAGGCCAACCCGTCGTCCAACCTGCCGAAGTGACGCCGAGTGCGTGGTTCGAGGAACCTCGAGCGATTTCTGGAAATGCGACGGGCAGATTCCAGTATTTTTTCAACCGTGTTGGTGAAGACTCGCGACTCAACTTCGCGACCAAAGAAAAGGAAGACGTATGGGCCTGATGGATTATCTCAAGACGCAGTTCCTCGAAATCATCCAGTGGGAAGATGACTCACGGGACACCCTCTCCTGGCGGTATCCGGACCAGGACAAGGAGATCAAGAACGGCGCACAACTGATCGTTCGGGAATCGCAGGTGGCCCAGTTCGTTCATCTGGGGCAGTTCGCTGACACCTTTGCCCCGGGCAAACACACGCTCAGCACCCAGAACATCCCGATCCTTTCGACGATCCTCGGGTGGAAGTTCGGCTTCGAGTCGCCGTTCAAGTGCGACATCTACTACGTCACCACCCGCCTGTTCACCGGCAACAAATGGGGAACCTCGAACCCGGTGATGCTGCGGGACCCGGACTTCGGGATCGTCCGCGCCCGGGCCTTCGGCACCTACGATTTCAAGGTGGTGGATCCGAAGGTCTTTTTGAAGGAAGTCGCCGGAACCGACCATCACTTCCGGTTGGAGGAGTTCCAAGATTCGATGCGGTCACGCCTGGTCTCGGTATTCACCGACGCCCTGGCCTCGAGCAAGATTCCAGTGCTGGATCTGGCTTCGCGTTATACCGAGGTCGGTGAGGCGCTGTTGCCGGTGCTGAACCCGGTCCTGCGGGAGAAGTACGGCCTCGAACTGGGCAGTTTCCTCATCGAGAACGTTTCGGTCCCGCCCGAGGTCGAGCAGGCGATCGACAAGCGTTCAAGCATGGCCGCGATCGGCAACCTCAACGACTACGTCAAGCTCCAGATGGCGGAGAGCCTCGGCAAGGGGGACGGCGGCGGTGGGCCGGGCGGTCAGGTGACCCAGTTCGCCATGGGCATGGCCCTGGCCAACCAGATGTTCAGTCAGGCCGGCGGCATCCTCGCCCAGGCAACGCCCCCCGCGGGTGGTGCCGTTCCTCCGCCCCTCCCGGGCGCAACCCCTGCCCCGACTGCCGGCGGTCTCCCTGAGTTGCTGACGCCGGCAGATGCCGGGCGGGTGCTGGGAGTGAGCGAGTCGGACGTCGTCCAGGCGCTGGGCGATGGCAGCCTCAAGGGAAAGAAGATTGGAACCAGTTGGCGCATCACCCGCCAGGCCATCGAGGAGTTCCTCAAGAGCTGAACCCACGGGTGAATGAAGCCGCCGCCGATCCCAGCCGGGATTCCTCCCACCCCTCCCGCGTCGCCCAAGGAAGCGCAGGCGAGAAGCAAGTTCTCCTGCCCGGCCTGCGGCGGGGAGGCGGTGTGGAATCCAGCCAGGAAGGCCTTGGTCTGCGGGCACTGCGGAACGACGGCAGCGGCGGTTCTCGAGACCACGCCGGGCGGCGACACGGTCATCCAGGAGAATGATCTGGTCACCGCCCTCCGCAGCATCCCCGACAGCAAACGTGGGTGGAAGGCGGAGAAGACCCAGGTGCGATGTCAGCATTGCAATGCCATCTCGGTGTTCGACTCGGACAAGATCGGCAAGCGATGTGATTTCTGCGGGGCTTCCGCGCTGGTTCCGTACGAGGACGTGAAGGAGGCCTTCCAACCGGAGAGCCTCCTCCCGAAGCAGATCAGCGAAGCCCAGGTCCGCGACCGCATCCGGCAGTGGTACAAGTCCCGCTGGTTCGCGCCGAGCGCGCTGGGCACGCGGGCGCTGACCGACACGATCCATGGGGTTTACCTGCCCTACTGGACTTTCGATGCCCAGGCAGACGCGCAATGGACGGCCGAGAGCGGGTATCACTATTACGTCACCGAGCACTACACCGACGCCCAGGGCAACCGTCAGACCCGCCAGGTCCAGCACACCCGATGGGAGTCCAGCGCGGGATCCCTCGAGCACTTCTTCGATGATGAGCTGGTGGCGGCGACCAAGGGCGTCGCGGCCAATCTGCTCGCCAAGGTCGAGCCGTTCCCCACTCCCCAACTGGTCCCCTATGACCCGGCGTTCCTCGCGGGCTGGACGGTGGAGCGATACCAGATCGATCTTCTGACGGCAGCGCAGGAAGCGCGGGCAAGCATGGAAGCCCAACTCCGCTCGATGTGCAGTGCGCAGGTCCCCGGCGACACCCACCGGGGACTCCGGGTATCCGCCCAATGGTCGGGCCAGACCTTCAAACACATCCTGGTCCCGGTCTGGCTCCTGAGCTACGACTACCACGGGAAATCATTTCAGGTCCTGATCAACGGCTACACCGGAACCATCGCCGGCAACCGCCCGTACAGCTTCTGGAAGATCTTCTTCCTGGTCATCGCCATCCTGGCGGGGATCGGCTTGGTGGCGCTCTTGTCGAATCGGCGTTGACCTCCCGGCGGTGCCAGCGGCCCAACCGGCCGCCTACAGCAAGGCCTTCCTGACCGACTCGATCACCTGCGTTGGCGTCCAGCGATTGCCGATGATGATCTCCACCACCTTGCCCTGACGATCCAGCACGACGGTGCGCAAATTGTGATTCTGGTTGTCGGGTGTGACGTTCCGTCCGAAGTAGAGGCCAAAGTGGGTTCCCAGCGGCTGCACCTGATCGTAGGCACCGGATGCAAAGGTCCAGCGCTCCGGGTCGTACTGATGCCGGCGCGCATAGGATTCCATGACCTTGGGCGTGTCGAACTCCGGCTCAAAGGACACCGAGAGCAGATGCCAGTTGGTGGAAACCGTCGGGTCCGCCTTCAGGGTACGCATCACCCGGGACAGGTTGTCAGCCTCCCGCGGGCAGAAATCCGGGAGCGGACACCGGGAGAAGAAGAAATTCAGGACGAGCACCTTTCCCCGGAACCGGGCGAGCTGGATGGTCTGGCCGAACTGGTTGGTCAACTGGTAATCCGGAAGCACATCCCCGACCTTCAGTTCGGGCACGTCCTTGTAGAAGGAGACGCCATTCGGATCATTCAGGACCGCGGGTGGTGGTGTCGGGGCTGCCACGTGTTGAGGCCCAACATTGCTGAGGACGACGAAGGTGGTGGCCCAGGAATCCTTGGGCTCCACGTGGAGCTTGAACTGGACGACATCGCCCGACTTCAGTCCGACGAGCAATGCCGGGTCCTTGACGTCGAAGGGCATGGTCATCGCCTCCATGTAGTCAGGGATTTTTTCATGCCGGATCAACGCCTCATTGTTGGTTGCCCGGATCTCGATCACCACGCCCCGCACATCGTAGACCTGATGATTCCCACAGCCCACCAACAGCAGCAGCGCCGATGCGAGACCCAGCACGGCCGTCCATGTCCAACGTTGCATGTCACAAACTTTCGCCAAGACCACTGCCAAGGCAAGTTCCCGACGGGAAGATCCTTCGGGGACGGTCCTGCGGGCGCGGCCCTCTCCGGCCGCTTCGGATGGATGAGTTCCACGAGCCCCCTTGATTCGGACTTGCAGGGATTGTTCCTCCGGCTCTCGTCGCGGGGAAGTCATCCCAAGAGCGGGCCCGAATCCACCCTTCCATGGCTTGCCGGCCGATGTGCGGTTGTGTAGACGGAACCACGAATGTTACCTCACCGCGGAAAGACCATCCTCCTTCTGGGGATCCTCGCTTGCTGCGGAGGATGTTTCCTGACCGGTCTGCCGGCGTGGGTGATGGCCAACGATGATCTCAGCCGGATGGATGCCGGTCGGATGGATGCAGAAGGAAGAGGCCTCACCCAGGCGGGAAGACTCTGCGGCATCATCGGGACGGCCCTGACCGTTGCCCTCGTTGCTGCGGTGGCGATCAACGTCAACTAGGCATCCGGGCCCAGCCTCCCCCGCTTGCGAGGGGTGCGTCTTGGGTTTGTTGTGGATGCAGGCCGCCTGCCGTCAGGCGGCGATCAGGTAACGCCCGCTGAGGGCAGCGGGCCTGCATGCGCGGCGACAAACCCAAGATGCCCCCGCGTCCGAGAATGGGGAGAACGCCCCATGGACCTCCCAGCCGCGCTGCAGTACATTGCCATCGGGTTCTTCCTTTCTTTTACGCAATGATACCGAAACACAAGCAGTTCGTCGAAGCCGTCCAGCAAAGACGGCGGATCTGGATCAAGTTCTATTCCAAGCCGGACGGCGGCACGGTTGAGCGCACCTGCGCGCCGATGGAATACGGTCTGGGTGCCAGCGCCGGGGATGGCGTGCATCGGTACTGGATCTGGGATTGCTCCGGGGGTGCCGGGTGCCGGGCGCTGGGTCTGCTTCCCGACCAGATCATGGACCTGACCGTGTTGGGGGTCTCGTTCGACCCCAGTCAGTTCGTCGAACGGAAGTCGGTGCCCTCGACGATGCGCAAGCCCGTCGGAGCAGGCGCGCCCATCGTTCCCGAAGTGCCTGAGGTCCCGGCCGCACCGGCGGGCTGAGACCCCAGCCCAATCGGCTCAAGGACGCCTTGAAACCGGTTCAGCCCCGGGCGGAGTGGCCTGTTGCTTCTCCCGGATCTTCTCGGTGTAGGTCACCAACCCAGCACCGAGAAGGATCACCAGCACGCCGAGCCAGCGCAACGCGGACACCTGTTCGTGCAGGATCCAGCGGGCGGTGATGGTGGTCACCACCAGGGAGAGTGAGGTCAGTGGCCAAACGAAGCTGACGTCGGCCCGGGAGAGCAGGAAAAGCAGGCAGCCGAAGAAGCCTGCCTCGAACACCACCCCCAGTACCAGGTGTCGGTTCGTCACCGCCTCCGCACCAAGGCGCCAGATGGCCTCCAGATCGGGACGAAAGACGTGTTGAAGCTCCTTCTGTCCCTTGCTGATCAGCACGACCCCGATCGCCTCGAGGACCAGGCCAACCGCGAGGACGATGAGCATCCGGATCATGCGTGGTGGGCAAGATCCTGATAGCGGACCAATTGGATGCCGAGTTCGTCGATCCGCTGCCTCACCCGTGGACTGCACAGGGCCTCGGTCTCCCCGGCGTGCTCCTGATCATCCGGGTGTGCGTACAATTCGTAATTGCCGGGCCGCAACTCCTCCAGCAACCGAAGCAGGTACTTCTCGGTGATGCGACCGTCCTGCAGCAACCCGAAGACGTGGTCCGCCTGGACCACCCCGCGACGCTCGAGCGACGGCCGGACGCGGGCGGACAGTCGGGAGAAAACCAGGGCGTGGAACAACCGGTACAGGTAGCGGCCGGCCGCAATGCGCAAATTGAGGAGGAGCGGATCATCGGTGACCCGGATCGCACGCACCCCCCAGTCCTGCGTATGTCGCTTCAGGATTGCGAAGATCGTCGGGTGCAGGTGCATGTTGCAGTGCCCATTGAGGTGATCGAGGGGAAGCCCGGTGAGGCGGAACTCCCGGAGTTGGGCATCGATCTCCTGCCGGAGGCACGCGCGGATCTTGCGGTTGAAGAAATACTTCAAGCCGGCGAAGAAGGGACTGTCGGAAAACTCAAACCGGTGATTGACCAAGCCAAACGTCTCCGAGGGTTTCAGGGTCGATTTTCCGCACACCAAGGTGACGTGGATGCCGACGCCAAGCTCCCGGTGATCGCGGGCGAGCCTCACGGCGTGGTCCGCGGCATTTCCGTTCACCATGAGGCTGGCGCTGGTCAGGATCCCATCGCGATGGGCGCGGATGATGGCGTTGTTGGCTCCATGCGAAGAACCAAAATCGTCCCCGTTCACAATCAGTCGGATCGGCTTCCTATCCCCCATAGCTTCCCCCTTTGAACCCCAGTTTCCATTTCAG
>CAMCFL010000172.1 GCA_945873715.1 Akkermansia muciniphila | reverse complement strand
CAGGCGGCCTACATCCCTGACAAACCTCTACCGCCGCGGGGGTGCGTCCTTGCGAACGTCCAGGACGATCTTGCCGCCCGGACGCAGGCGATACTCGCTGGGACGCCAACCGGTCCACTTCTTGAAGGTGTTCGAAAACACGAAGGGATTGGCATAGCCGACCGCATCGGCAATTCCTTCCAGCTTGAGGTCCGTCTCGATGAGCATGGCCGCCGCGTGACGGATCCGGAGGTAGGTAACGTGCTCCATCGGGGATCGGCCCAACTGACCACGGCACAACCGTCGAAGATGTTCCCCGCTGCAATGCACCCGCCGGCTGAGCTCGGTCAGGTTCCACGGCTCTCCCGGGGCCGCCGCCACGGCCTCCCACAACTGCGTCAGGCGATCCTCGACATGCCACGGTTGGGCGAAGCGCAGGACGTACGAATGGATCAGTTCCGACCACTGATGCAGGGCGGCGGGTTGCGCTCCGCCGGATTTTTCGTGGTAGAGCCCCCGCACCGCCGAGGCCACCGCCTCGCAGTTGAACTGGGCCAGCACCGGAGCACTCGACGTTCCCAGCGGGCCATTGCCCGCAGCCGCGTCATACCGGACCCAGGCAAACGACCAGCGTCTCCCGGGAATGGCATGGAACGCGTGAAGCGCATGGGGCGGTGCCATGCAGGCCTGGCCCGCCACACAACGCTGCCATCGACCGTCGAGCAGGATGCGTCCCTCGCCGGCGTAACAGGCCAGGAAATAGGTTCCGGCCAGGTCCGTTCGGACCATGGTGTAGGGGACGGCGGCATCCGCAAAACCCACGTGGGCGATGTGATGGGGCACCAGGGCCAGACACTCCGCCGCACGCACGATCCATTCATGCGTCCGCGACCCGACAAGATGCGTCTCGATCAGTTCCGGAGGTTTGATGCGCCCGCTCAAGAGGATGGATTGTGCCTCTGGAACAAGGGCCTGTAAACGCGGGCATGGGCGAGGATCCCTCCCGGGACCGCGGGCGTCCTCGCCCGCCGTTCCAAGCATCCCTCCATTTTCAGGTTTCCTCGTTTCCCATCGTACGACGGGGCTGCGCATCCTAGCTCCCGCATGACGCCCGGAGACAAAGCTGATCTCACCTTCCGCAGGGAACGGTGGAGATCACTCTGCTCCGGCGTGATCGAGACCGCGGGCAACACCTTCCTCCTGTTGATTGCCACCCGCCATTTTGACGCCGGGCCCGTGGCCAAGTCGCTGGTGGCGGCCGGCGGGAGCGTCGGACTGCTGCTGACCCCGCTGGTGGTGAATCGCATCCAGAAGCAGGGCTCCCGCCCCAGTGAAGCGGTGGCGCGGATGCTGTCAGTCGGGGCCGTCGCGATGTTGGTGGCGGCGCTGGTGCCGGCGGAATGGGGTCCGCTCTTCGCGGTGTTCTGCGTGATTGCCCTGGCCACGCCGTTCTCGGTCATCCCACTGCTCACCCAGATCTATCAGGACAACTATCCGGCGGAACGCCGCGGCCGACTCTATTCGCAGGCGGTCATGCTGCGGATCGGGGCGGCGATCGTGTTCGCGGGTGCCGCGGGCCTGTGGCTGGATCCGCATCCCTCCGACTCCTTCCCCGGCTGGTTCAATCACCTTCTGGTGGCGACGGCCGGCATCCCGGGACGCGATCGGATCCTGATCGTGCTCTTCGCCGCCGCGTTCGCAGCGGCCGCGTGGAGCGTCGCGCCGGTTCCTTCGTCGCCGCTGCCCGCGGCGTTGGGTGCCCATCCCCTGCATGCGTGGCGGTACGTGCGGTCCGACCGTGTTTTCCGGCAGGCATTGATCGCCTGGATGCTGATGGGGTTCGCCAACCTGGCCATGCTGCCGCTCCGGGTGGAATACCTGGGGAACCCCCGGTACGGCCTCGCCAAGCCCGCCGGCGAGATCGCCCTGTTGACCCTGGTCATCCCGAACATCGCCCGACTGCTCATCAGCCCGCTCTGGGGACGACTTTTCGACCGGTCCAACTTCTTCGTCCTGCGGTGCGTGTTGAATGTCGGATTCGCGCTTGGCATTGCCGCCTTCTTCACCTCGGACACCACCGCCGGACTGGTGGTTGGGGCGATCATCTACGGCATCTCCAATGCGGGCGGAGACGTTGCCTGGGCTCTCTGGGTCACCAAATTCGCTCCGGCCGAGCGCGTGGCCGACTACATGTCGGTCCACACCTTCCTGACCGGGGTTCGCGGCGTTCTGGCACCCTTTCTGGCCTTCCAGGTCGTCCGACATTTCTCCCCGGCGGCGATGGGTTGGATCGCCGGTGCCATGATCCTGGCGGCGACGGTCATCCTCCTTCCCGAGATCCGGGCGTCCCGGAGGAAGGCCGGCTGAATATCACCCGGGCCAACTCCGTTTTTGACATGGCCCCACAAGCCGGAAGAGTGGGAAGGAATTGCATCCGATGGACCCCTTGTTCCCCTATCTACTTCGATTGCAGCCGGTCCTGGCAGGAATGCTCCTGACGGCGCCCTTCCTCAGTGCGGTCGCGGGGGAGAACCCGACCCACACGGAATTCTTCGAGAACCAGGTTCGCCCGCTGCTGGTGGACCACTGTTATCCCTGCCACAGCGCGGCGGTTAACAAGACCAAGGGCGGGCTGCGCCTCGACCTCAAGTCGGGCTGGGAGAGCGGGGGTGCCACCGGTCCGGCGATCGTCCCGGGCAAGCCCGCGGAGAGCCTCTTGATCCAGGCCATTCGCGGCAGCGCCAAGGATCTGGAACAAATGCCGCCGAAGGGTGACGGACGTTCGCCCCTCACTGCCGCCCAGGTCGCCACCCTGGAGGAATGGGTCCGCATCGGCGCTCCGGACCCGCGCACCGGTGCTGCCGCGGGCGGGATGGACCCGTCACGGCACTGGGCTTTCCAGCGTCTGATCGATCCCCCGCGTCCGACCGTCCACCACACCTCCTGGCCCCGCACCGATCTCGATTATCTGGTGCTGGCCCGACTGGAGGAAGCACAGATCAGCCCGGCACCCGAGGCCGCGCGGCGCACACTGCTCCGGCGCATCACCCATGATCTGACCGGGCTGCCTCCGACGTCTCAGGAAATGACGGCGTTCCTGGCGGATCCCAGCCCGGATGCCTACGAACGGGCCGTGGACCGCCTGCTGGCCTCGCCACGGTATGGGGAACGTTGGGGACGCTGGTGGCTCGACGTCGCCCGCTACGCCGACAGCAAGGGCTACGTCTTCGAGGAGGAACGTCGCTACGCCTACGCCTATACCTACCGCGACTGGGTGGTCCGGGCGTTCAACCAGGACCTGCCATACGATCGGTTCCTGCAGGAACAGATCGCCGGGGATCAACTGGCCACCAAGGACGATCCTTGGCCGATGGCGGCCATGGGCTTCCTCACCCTCGGTCGTCGGTTCCTCAACAACGAAGCCGACATCATCGACGATCGCATCGACGTCGTGTTCCGCGGAACCCAGGGACTCACGGTCGGCTGTGCCCGTTGCCACGATCACAAGTCGGATCCCATTCCCACGGCCGACTACTATTCGCTCTACGGCGTGTTCGCCAGCAGCCAGGAACCGGCCGAGAAACCGTTCCTCAGTTCCAATCCCAATCCCCACGCCGCAGCCGCCTATGAGACGGAACGCACCCGTCGGGAGAAGGAACTCGCCGACTACCGCGCGGACCGGACCGCCGATGTCCTCCGCAAGTTGCGGGAGAAGGCCGGGGATTATCTGCTCTGCGCCCAGGAAACCCTGGCGCTCGATGGATCGAAGACGGAGGTCATCGCCCGTTCGCGCAGTCTGGACCCGGGCCTGGTGGGCGCGTGGAAACGCCGACTGGAAACCGCCGGCAAGGAGCATCACCCGATCCTCGCTCCGTGGGTGGGCCTGGCCGCGGTTCCCACCAATGACTTCGCCGCCGGTGCCGCCAAGTACCTCGATGGCGCTGCCGCAACGGACGCTGCCCGTCCGGTCAATCCCATCCTGGTCGCTGGACTCAGGCTCGCGGCCCCGACCAACCTGCTGGAGGCGAGCCATCGCTTCGGCCGGATCCTGCTCGACGCCGACAAGGCCTGGGAAACCGCGAAGGAAGAGGCCCGCAAGGCCGGCACGCCCGAGCCGGCCACCCTCGCGGATGCGGGCATGGAAGCCCTGCGACTGTTCCTGCACGGGGACACTTCCCCGGTGCGCGAGGCGTTGGGCGACATCAACCGCTTCTTCGACACGCCGGTGGCCCAGAAGACCCGCGCACTCAAGCGCCAGGTCGATGAACTCGATGCCACCCACCCCGGCGCTCCGCTCCGGGCCATGGCCCTGCTCGACAAGGACAAGCCGGTGGAACCCGTCGTCTTCAAGCGCGGCAATCCAGGCAATCACGGGCCGGCGGTTCCCCGCCAGTTCCTCGGGATCCTGGGAGGTATGGAGCGGAAGCCGTTCGTGAAGGGGAGCGGACGCCTGGAACTGGCGCAGGCCATCACGCACCCGGGCAATCCGCTCACCGCGCGGGTGCTGGTGAACCGGATCTGGAGCCGTCACTTCGGCACCCCGCTGGTGAAGACGCCGGCCGACTTCGGAGTGCGCACCGAGGCACCATCGAACCCGGCACTGCTTGATCATCTGGCGATCCGGTTCATGCAGTCCGGTTGGTCGATCAAGCAACTCCACCGCGAACTCCTCCTGTCCGCCACCTACCGTCAGGCCAGTGATCCGGGGGACTCGGCCAAGGCGCAGGCGGTCTTCGCCCGCAATGCGTCGATCGACCCGGGCAACCAGTGGTACTGGCACATGAACCGGAAGCGATTCGACTTCGAGGCGCTGCGCGATTCCCTCCTGTACGTCAGCGGCGGGCTGGAAGAAGTCCTGGGAGGCCAGCCGGTCGAGATGTTCGAGGAAAAGTCCACGCCGCGGCGAACGCTCTATGGATACATCGATCGCCAGAACCTGCCGGGCCTCCTGCGCTCCTTCGACTTCGCCAGTCCGGACACGACCACCGCGATCCGGTTCCAGACCACGGTTCCGCAACAGGCTTTGTTCCTCATGAACAACCCGTTCCTCATCGAACTCGCCCGCAAGACCACCTCCCGCACCACCTTCACCCAGGCGAGGGGCGACGGAGAGCGGGTGCGCTGGCTGTACCAATGGATCTACCAACGCAATCCGACCCGGGGGGAAATCAGGCTCGCCCGCGCGTTCGTCGGTTCCCAAGGCCCGATCAAGCCCGAACCACGCCCCGCCGCCAATTGGTCCTATGGCACCGGACGCTTCGATCCCGCGACCGCCCGCATCGTGGACTTCAAGCCCTTCCCCGAGTTCAAGGACAACCGTTGGCAGATCGCCGCAGCCTACCCCGCCCAGGGCGAACCCAGCCATGCCGCGCTCAGTGCGAAAGGGGGACACCCGGGTTCATCCCAGAAGTACTCCGTGCTTCGCCGCTGGACGGCTCCGGTCACCCTCCGGGTGTCGGTGACGGGCGAACTGGATCACCCCGGCAGTGTGGGCGATGGCGTGCGCGCCCGCGTGGTTTCCAGCCGGACCGGCCTCGTCGCGGAGTGGACCGCCAAGTCCGCGAAGGTTCCCACCCCGGTGCCGGACCTCCCGGTCGCAGCCGGGGAAACCCTCGACTTCATCGTCGACCCCATCAAATCCGACAACACCGATTCGTTCTCGTGGGCACCGGTGCTGCAAGCGGCGGGCACCGCTGGTTCCGCCTCCAGTCAGCCTGCCCGGGTCTGGGACGCCGCCCGGGATTTCCGCGGTCCGACCCGCGATCCGGAGCCGCTGCAACCGTGGGCCAAATACGCCCAGGTCCTCCTCTCCGGCAACGAGTTCATCTTCGTCGATTGAACCCGGAAACCGCGGTAGTTCTATCCGCAGATGGCGCAGATAACGCAGATGGGGAGGCTTTGGGAGGCGTCCAAGACGAGACGGTCGTCCGATCCTGCGGGTGAGCATCCGTGTGCGAGGAACCGCTGCAGGATCTGCGTCATCTGCGCCATCTGCGGATAGAACTCCCGGCTTTAGCGTGAAATTTGTGGCATCTGTGGATCCATCTGGCGTTTCTCGAATGAACCTTCCCCCAACCGAGGGCGCTGACGGCGCCGATGCCACAGGCATTTCCCGTCGGACCTTCCTCAGCGGCGTCGCCGTCGCCCTGGCCGGCTGCGCCTCGGCCGACCCAACCGAGGTCGGCATCCTCGACTCCCACACCCATTTCTACGATCCGACCCGGCCGGGCGGGGTGGACTGGCCGCCCCCGAACGATCCGCTGCTTCATCGCCCCATCCTGCCGGCGGAGTTCGAGCGACTCGCCCGGCCGCTGGGAATCACCGGCACCGTCATCGTCGAGGCCAGTCCCCGCGAATCCGACAACGATTGGGTGCTGGAACTCTTCCCGCACAGCCGGTTCCTCCGGGGATTGGTGGGACATCTCAAGCCAGGCGAGCCCGGATTCGCCCACCATCTCGACCGCTTGCGGCGAAATCCGGCCTTCCGCGGGATCCGCACCGGCGGGTGGGATGGACCGCTCGACGCCGCCAGGCCCGGTTTCCTCCACGACTGCGAGCGTCTCGCCGACGCGGGCTTGATGCTGGAAGTCCTGATCGGCGCGGACCGACTCGACCAGGTGGATCGCATCGCGAGGCATCTGCCCGCGCTGCCGATCGTCATTGATCACTGCGCCAATCTGCGGATCGACGGACAGGCCCCGCCCCGGACCTGGCTTGAAGGCATGGATCGGTGTGCCGCTCACGCATCCGTCCATTGCAAGTTCTCGGGTCTGGTCGAAGGCAGCGGCCGCACCGATGGCAACGCCCCGGCCGACCCTCGGTTCTATGCGCC
>CAMCFL010000171.1 GCA_945873715.1 Akkermansia muciniphila | reverse complement strand
CCCGGGACCGCGGGCGTCCCCGCCCGCTTCTCTCCTCCCTGCCTCCCCGAGCGGCCGGGGACGGCCGCGCCCCCAGGTCCCTCCCGGGACCGCGGGCGTCCCCGCCCGCTTCTCTCCTCCGTGACTCCCAAGCGGCCGGGGACGGCCGCGCCCCCAGGCCCTCCCGGGACCGCGGGCGTCCCCGCCCGCTTCCCTCCTCCCTGACCCCCCGAGCGGCCGGGGACGGCCGCGCTCCCAGGACCTCAGCCTCGCGCTCCCATCTTCCGTAGCAGATTGCGGGTGATCGCCTGCACCCGCGGATCGGGGCCGCGAGGACTCGTGTACACCGATGGACGCAGGTAGCCAGGGGGTTCGCTCAGGCCGTCGCCCCACCAGATGGTGGCGGCGTTGAAGACGACGTTTCCCTTCGCCCCTGGGTAAACGGTGGCCGTATAGGTGCCGCCGTTCGGTTTGCCCGGAGCGTCCTGGGTTGGGCCGGTGGCCACCACCTCCAGCCCCGGAATGGGCGCCGGATCCCCGTGCCATTCCCAGCCGACGATTCCCGGAATGGAATCCCCCCGCTTCATTCCGGTGTCGGCGAACAGCCAGTGATCGGGACGAACGCAGGTCCAGTCGGCACCACCGGTGACCGGGCCGGTGCTGTGGGCACCGACCAGTTCATTGGCATAGGGCCGTTCGTGGGGAAGCGAGTTCATGGCCACAAAATCGCGCGTGCCTCCCGGCGGTCCAAAGACTCCCGTCCGCTCGAACACCCGATGGCGTCGCCCGTTGGAATCCGGGGAGAAGGCGATCTTCCCGCAGACCGCGTTCCCGGAGAGGAAGCCCACGTTGAGCCCGTCGCGGATGGCGGACTGCATGTTGCGGAACATCTCGATGGTCCAGTACTCGTCGTGGCCGACGCTGAGAAATCCCTGAGCACGGCGAAGGCCCCGCGGGTCGGAATGGGTGTCCTGATTGGAGATATAGGTCAGGTCGTAGCCTTCCCGTTCGAGCCAGTAGGCGATGGGGAATTCCCAGAGGAGGAACTCACCCGACCCCTGGGAAAGCGGCGCATCGAAGATCTGGCAGTAGCGTCCATAGGGGCGGTTGAAGCTGACCTGCACGTTGCCGCCCCACCACCACTGGTGCTCGCCGTTGTCGTAGAGCGCAAAGTGGTCCGGCCACCGGTTGTACGCCTGCCAGGTGTGATCGCTGCACTGGAAGAGCAGGTCGGCCCGACGATCATCCCGCACGATGAACACCACGTAGCTCTCCAGCCCGGATTGCCGTGTCCGCAACCGGCCGAGATAGACGCCGCTGATCCAGTCGCGCGGGATGCGGAGCCGCGCGGCCACCGGCCATTGACAGTCGCGCAGGCGCTTCGCACCCACCGCCGGCATCGGCTGGGGGACACCTTCGAGATTCGAGAATCCGCCGACCCGTCGTCCGCCGGTGCCGCCGTAGTAACCCAGGCGGTAGAACTCCACGTCGAAGCGCTCGGCCGGATCCGTGCTGACGTGCAGCGTGATCTCGTCCCCCGCCCGGACGCGCATCTGCGAGCAGTAACCCTCGATCGACGCGGAGCGCCAACCCGTGGCCCGGTCCACCCGGGTGGAGGTCAACATCCAGTCGCGCGTGCCGGGCAATTCATTCTCGCGTCGGATGAGATCGGTGCCGGGTCGGGGCAACAGCAGGCTTGGACCGGCGCACCCGGCGGCAACCGCGGCAGGCGTGAGGGCGACGATCTGTCTTAGTGCATTCCTTCGGGTGATTCGCGGCATGCCGCGAGGATGTCACTCCCGCGGGTCGAGGCGCCACTATCGGTTGGCGTTGCCTCCCGAGTAGAAATTGCCGGGCGTGGCCGGACTGAGATCGTCCGGCCGCACCCATCCCGGCCAGGTCCAGGAAAGGCGATTCTTGAAATGGTCGATCTGGCCAGACCCGACGAACCCGCTGCCCGTGGTGAGGAGGGCTTGCTGGGAGTTGCCGAAGCGATCGTTGGCAAATTTCGCCGTCTTGGCTTCCAGCCCCGGCGTGGCGCGGGCCGCGTTGTGGACGCACCCGGAGAACCGGAAATCGGCCAGCAGTCCGAAGGGAAGTTACGCCTGAACGGCGAAGGAAAGGGAGCTGGCAAGGGTCAGGAGAGTGGCCAGTCGGGGCAGACGGTGGGAGCGCATGCGGAGCGAGGATAATCATGGGGTTTCCGGGCTGTCACGGCTCGGAGGAGTCTCCCTGTGATCGGGGGTATCCGGCGGCCCGCCGGTACGGACGGGGCGGGCGCGGAGCTCTGGAATCCCTCCGGGGTTCGATCGATTTCACATCGAACCCGGGGTGGCACCGCGCCACCCCGGGCTACCTTCCGTCACCCCTCCGGGGTGGAGTTGCCGCCCAAGATCGCGGCTGACCCTTTCACACCGACCCTTTAGGCTTACGGCATCCTCTATGGCTACCATTGCGGTGCTGGGCACATTCGACACGAAGGGCGACGAACACGGGTACGTCGCGGCATTGATCCGTGAACGCGGACATCAGGTCCTGCTGGTCGACGTGGGGACGCTCGACGCCCCGAAGTTGGTGGCGGACATCGGACCGGACGTGGTGGCGAGGGCCGCGGGTGCGGATCTGGCGGCGTTGGTCGCCCGACGCGATCGCGGAGAGGCGATGACGGTCATGTCCAAAGGGGCTCCGATCGTGCTGGCGGAGCTTCAGCAGGCTGGTCGCATCGATGGGGTCATCTCCCTGGGCGGCGGCGGCGGGACGGCCATCTGCACCGCCGCCATGCGAGCCTTGCCGGTGGGTTTTCCCAAGCTGATGGTGTCGACCCTCGCCAGTGGCAACACCGCTCCCTATGTGGGGGTGAAGGACATCGTCATGATGCCGAGTGTGGTCGATGTGGCCGGTTTGAACCGTCTCTCGCGCCTGCTGCTGGCGCAGGCCGCCGGCGCGATCTGCGGGATGGTCGAGGCCAAGGTTCCGGCGGGCGCGACCGACAAGCCGGTGATCGTGGCGTCGCAGTTCGGCAATACCACGCCCTGCGTGACCCACGCCCGGCAACTGCTCGAGGAAGCTGGGTTCGAAGTGATGATCTTCGCCGCCACCGGCACCGGCGGTCGCACCCTCGAATCCCTGGTGGAATCCGGGATCGTCTCCGGCGTGCTCGACATCACCACCACCGAGTGGGCCGATGAATTGGTGGGCGGCGTGCTGACCGCCGGGCCCACGCGCCTGGACGCCGCTTCCAAACGCGGAGTGCCCGCGATCGTGACCCCGGGCTGTCTCGACATGGTCAACTTCGGCGAGCCCGCCTCCGTTCCCGAGAAGTACCGGGGCCGGAAGTTCTATCATCACAATCCCCAGGTGACGCTGATGCGCACCAACCCGGAGGAATGCGCCCGGTTGGGGGCGATCCTCGCGGAAAAATGCAATCAATCGACCGGTCCGGTGACGGTCCTGATTCCCTTGGGTGGGATCAGCGTGATCAGCGCTCCGGGGCAACCCTTCCACTGGCCGGAGGCGGATGCGGCGTTGTTCAGCGAATGGAAGAAGCACCTGCGTCCGGACATCCGGGTGGTGGAGTATCCCGGCAACATCAACGACCCGGAATTCGCGGCGCTGTGCGTGCGGGAGTTGCTGGCAAATCTGAAACCTTGATTGCTTCGTCAGGCATCCAGGCGGTACCAAGTCTTGCATGCCGAGTGTCGGGGACCAATTGCGCCTGGGTCGTGAACAGCGCCAACTGAGCGTCACGGAGATCGCCAATTCGACCAACATCAAGTCGGACTACATCCGCGCGATGGAGGAGGGGCTCTGGAGCACGTTCAGCGCGCCAGTGTACATCAAGGGATTCGTTCGGACCTACGCCACCCATCTCAAGCTGGATGTCGGGTCGGTGGTGATGCAGTTGGAAGAAGAGCTCCGGAACAATCCGGACACCGCCGAACCCCCTCCGCTTTCCGGTCGACGCAAGGGATTGGTCGATTGGGTCATGCTGCAGTTTTCACGGGTCCGTTGGGTGATCGTGTTTCCCTTGTTGGTCGGTGTCGGCGTGTTGGTTGCCTCTTACTTCGGGCTGAAGGCCTGGCGGTCGCAGACGCCCACTTCGACTTCCGGACCCATCCTGAGTCCGGGTCTGCATCAGCGGCAACGTCCGGCCCTTCCGGGCACCCTTCCGCTCCCGACCAACGCGCCCGCGCCCGCGCCGGTCACTCCCCGTCGCCCCACGCGATAAAGGCTCTCCCCGCCCGCTGCTTGGGTTCCTTCGGCCCGGGGCCAACCGCGGAGAAGCGGAGAAGCGGAGAAGGCCGGCAGCTGATTGATTGTTGGGCCGGTTCCGAATCCTCCTGACTCGAACGGGGGTACCGGCGGCCCGCCGGTACTGGCCTCCTCCGCGTTCTTCGCGCCTCCGCGTGAGGATTTGCGGCTCTCCGCGAACAGCGTGGACAGAGGAGGTACTCCCGCAGATCCAGCCCTGCGCTGCGTGGGGGAGGCTTTCGGGTGAGGACCTCGGCAACCGCGACCCCGCCGGGGTCGATCGTGCTTTGATCTGCGAACCGGCGGTCGTTCGACCGCCGGCTAAATTCCGGGACGCCTCCGGCGTCCGGGTAAAGCACCGCCGCGGAGAAGCGGAGTGCACCCCGCGATTCGACCAACCCCTGGGCCAATCACGTGCCACGGGCGTTCCGCGCAGTTCGTCAATCGGGGACCAATGGACACGGCCCGCTTCCGCAACTCCGCCCATGCGGACGAGTTGGTCATGCATCTAGGCCGCCTGCCCTCAGGTGGCGATGGGAGATTCGCCCGATGAGGGCAGCGGGCCTACAACGGTGACAAGGAACTCCCGATGCCCCTTCACCTCTCCTCCGTGGAAGATTTGCTTCGTCCCGGCGGACCGACGGTTTACCACTTCGACCCGATGCAGGTTCCATTCTTGAACCCGGGTGCGCAGACGACCGCGCTCCGGGAACAGCTCATTCAGGCGCTCACCGAAGTGCTCGACCGTGGTCATTTCATCCTCGGTCCTCAAGTGGCGGCACTGGAGCAGGAGATCGCCGCCTTCGTCGATGCCGGTCACGGCATCGGAGTGAATTCCGGATCCGATGCGCTGACCCTGGCGTTGCGGGCCCTTGATGTCGGACCCGGCGACGAAGTCATCACCACGCCTTTCACCTACATCGCACCGGCGGAGTCGGTGATCCAGGTCGGGGCCCGGTTGGTCTTCGCTGACATCGATCCCCGGACCTTCACGCTGGATGTCGATGAAGTGGCGCGCCGCTGCACGCCCCGCACCAAGGCCATCATCCCGGTCCACCTGTTCGGACAGGCCGCCAACCTGGACGCCCTCCTGTCGCTGGCCCGGGAGCGTGGGATCCGCATCGTCGAAGACTGCGCGCAGGCCATCGGGGCCTCGTGGCAGGGCAAGGGACTGGGCTCCGCCGGCGACATCGGATGCTTCAGCTTTTATCCGACCAAGAACCTCGGGGCCGACGGCGACGGGGGCATGTGCGTGACCTCGGACGACGCGCTGGCGAAGAAACTGCGGATGCTGCGGGTGCACGGCATCGAACGTCGGTACTTCCATGATCTCCATGGATACAATTCCCGTCTGGACGAGATGCAGGCGGTCATCCTGCGGGTGAAGCTGCCGCACCTGAAACGGTGGACGACGCGTCGCGGCGAGATTGCCGCCCGCTACAGCGCGGGGTTGGCGGGGGTGCCGGTGGACCTGCCGATGACCGCCGGGGGCAACACCCACTGCTGGCATGTCTATGCCCTGCGGAGCGAGCGCCGCGACGAATTACAGTCGCACCTGGCGGCGTCCGGCGTGCCGACGCTCATCTACTATCCGCAGCCATTGCACCTCCAGAAGTGCTACGCGGACGTGGGTTGGACGCTGGGCGATTTTCCGGTGGCCGAAGCCGTCTCCCGCACCATCCTGCCGCTGCCGATGTATCCCGAACTGGAAGACGCCCAGGTCGATCACGTGATCCGATCGGTGCGCGGGTTCTACGGAGGGTGATGTTAATCCGGAAGGGTTATCCGCAGAGGGCGCAGATGGCGCAGATAGCGGGGCAATTTCGTGCCGGATCGTTCTTGCCCGCAGGGTGCGACTCCCAATTCAGCTTCGGCGCCTTCTTGGGCATCCCCATCTGCGGATAAGGAATTGCGGTTCCTCGTTCACCGTCTCCGCAACAGATCGTTGATTTGGAGATTCGGAAACATGCGACCGTTGACGGGCAGTACGGCCCGGCTGACTTCGATTTCCAGGAGAGTCTGGGGATCGAGTTGGGCGGTCTTGAGCCATTCCTCCGCCTGGGATGGGAAGTTCTGGAACCAGGATTGCGCGAGGCGGACGGTCTCGAGGCGGCGTCGGTCCGGATCCTGGACGGCGGCCGCCCATTGCATGGCGGACGCCGGTTCGAAGTGGGCCAGGCTGGAGGCGAGGCTCGCCACGGCTTCGTCGGTACGGTTCTCCAAGGGTTGATCCGCCAGCCAACGCGCGGCGGCCACCGGTTCATGCCCCGCCCAGGTCTCGATCAGGCGCGAAGCGGCTTCGGAGCGCATCTCGACATCGGGGATCGAGGCGAGGGACTGGGCGGCGTCCTGCGGGTTGTGCTCCGCCCAGGAATTCATGGCGGCCAGAACCGCGACCTTCTGGGCGTCGGGATCGCTCAGACTCCGGGCGAAGGCCATGGCATCGGTGGGGGAATCCTGCGCCCACCTGGCAATGATGCTCTGGACGGTGTCCTTGGCGCTCTCGGGAGACTCCAGACGCTGGGCCCAGGCGAGGGCAGCCTTGGGATCAGTCGCCGCCCAGGCCCCGGCCACGGTGCTGATGAACGCCGT
>CAMCFL010000170.1 GCA_945873715.1 Akkermansia muciniphila | reverse complement strand
GAGGTCTTGACGCATCGGAACGATCTGCGTGGACACTTCCACGAGGCCGGGATGGAGCAGGCCTTGCGGGACATCCTGAGCGTGGGCACGTCGGCCGGCGGAGCGCGGGCCAAGGCGGTGATCGCCTGGAACCGCGCCACCAACGAAGTGCGCTCGGGGCAGATCGCGGCAGGCGACGGGTTCGACTATTGGTTGCTGAAGTTCGACGGCGTGGCGGGCAACAAGGACAAGGAACTGGAAGATCCCAAGGGCTACGGGGCGATCGAGTACGCCTACCACCTGATGGCAAGGGCCGCAGGGATCACCATGAGCGAATGCCGGTTGCTGGAAGAAAACGGGCGGCGGCATTTCATGACGCGCCGCTTCGACCGACTGGCGGGGGGCGGAAAACTGCACATGCAATCACTGGGTGCCCTGGCGCATTTCGACTTCAACCAAGCGGGTGCCTACTCCTACGAACAGGCCCTGCTGCTCATCCGCCAATTGAATCTGCCCATGGCGGCCGTGGAAGAGCAGTTCCGGCGGATGATGTTCAACGTCGTCGCACGGAATCAGGACGACCACGTGAAGAACATCGCCTTCCTGATGAACCCACAGGGCGAGTGGGCGCTCGCGCCGGCATTTGACGTGACCTACAGCTACAACCCTTCCGGCTCCTGGACCTCCACCCACCAGATGACCCTGAACGGAAAGCGCGACGGTTTCAGTCTGGAGGACTTTGAGACCTGCGCGCGATCAGCCCTCATGAAGCGCGGTCGTGCCGCGACGATCCTCGAAGAAGTTCATTCCGCCGTGAAACGATGGCCGGAGTTTGCCGCCGAGGCGCAGCTCACGGAGGGGTGGCGGAATCAGATCCAGAAAACCCACCGACTGTCGTTCCCGAAAACGTGAATCCCATGCTCCTCGAGAGGCACGGCTACTTCGGACGGACGAGTTCTGCGAGTCCGCCATCGTCGCACAGCGGATCTTCGGACTCGCGGACCTCGCCCTCCGAAACTTAGGCCGGCAGCGTTGTCGGGATGCGCCCCGTCGCAGGGGGAGCCCGAAATTTTTGCGGGCGGATTTCCCACAACCGGGGAGGATGGGGCTCAAGCATGAACCTCCCTTTCCGCCTGCGTTGTCTGGCCGTGTTGGCTTCCGCGCTCGTAATGCTGTCGTCGGTTCCCGTCGCGGCCGTTTCGTTCGAGCAGCGCAAGGACCTGGTGTACGCCGAGGTTCACGGCACCGGGTTGTTGATGGACGTCTTCACTCCGTCCGGTAAGACCAATGGCCTGGCGATCGTCGATGTCGTCAGCGGCGCCTGGTACACGGATCGCAACAAGATCCGCGATCACATGCTGGCTGGCCTTTATGAGATCCACTGCGCCAAGGGATACACGGTGTTCGCCATCCGCCCTGGATCCAAGACCCGCTACACCGCGCTGGAGATGGACCAGAACGTCAAGACGGGGATCCGGTATGTGAAGTCCCATGCGAGCGAGTACGGCATTGATCCGGAGCGCCTTGGCCTGACGGGCGCTTCGGCAGGCGGCCACCTGGCCACCCTGGCGGCGCTGACGCCGGTGGACGCGAATCCGGAGGCGAAGAATCCGCTCGATCGATTCAGCACCCGCGTGCGCGCGGTCGGCGTGTTCTTTCCCCCGACCGACTTTGTGAACTGGAAGGAAGGGCAGGCGATTGATCCGAAGGTCATCGTTCCCCTGCTCTTCGTCGGGGGCGGTGCCGGGAAGTCCGAGATCGAGATCCGCGAGCAGGCGCGACTGTCCTCGCCGCTGCACCGGGTGACCAAGCCCGAGCCTCCGTTCCTCCTGATCCATGGCGATGCGGACCCGGTGGTGCCGCTGGAGCACTCGCAGAAACTGGTCAAGGCCATCTCCGACGCGGGCGGCAAGGCCGAGTTGATCGTGAAGAAGGGTGGCGGACATCCGTGGCTCACCCTGCCCCAGGAAGTGCAGGTCCTCGCCGATTGGTTCGACCGCGAGTTGCTGCCGGCCGGATTGGCTCCAGCCAAGCCCTGACGGTTTCATTCATTCGGAGGGGGGGAATGGGCGGCCCGCCCGTTCTTTCCCAAGGCGGCACTCCCCAGTCCAACGAGGCCGGCGGGCCGCCGGCACCCCCGTTCTGTTGCATGGCGTCGACTCTTGGGGCCTTGAGCCCGTCGCATTCCTCAGATCGGGCGCGCAGTTCCTCCTTCCCAATCAGCACGCGATGCCTACCTTCACGGCGTTTTCATCGAAAGAGCACATGAGCAAGAAGTATTTTCCCAAGGTCGGGAACATCCAATTCGAAGGCGCGCAATCCCGCAATCCGCTGGCCTTCAAGCACTACAACCCAGCCGAAATCGTCGAGGGCAAGACCATGAAGGACCACATGCGGTTCGCCGTGGTCTATTGGCACACCATGCGGGGCAACGGCGGCGACATGTTCGGCTGGGGAACCGCCGAACGCCCGTGGCAGACCGGCGAAGGCAACGTCAAGCAGGCCATCGCCCGGGCGCAGGCCATGTTTGAGTTCACTTCCAAGCTCGGCGCTCCCTTCTACTGCTGGCATGACCGGGATGTCGCGCCGCACGGCAAGACCCTGGCCGAGTCCAACAAGAATTTTGACACGGTCGCCAAGGAACTGAAGAAGCTCCAGGCCGACACCGGCATCCGACTGCTCTGGGGCACGGCCCAGAATTTCGTTCATCCCCGCTACCTCCACGGCGCGGCCACCAGTTGCAATGCCGATGTCTTCTGCTTCGCGGCGGCGCAGGTGAAGAAGGCCCTCGAATGGACCCACGAACTGGGCGGTTCCGGCTACGTGTTCTGGGGCGGTCGTGAAGGTTATTCCACCCTCATGAACACCGACATGAAGCGGGAGATGGATCATCTCGGCCGCTTCATGCACATGGCGGTGGACTACAAGAAGAAGCTCGGCTTCAAGGGACCGTTCTTCATCGAGCCCAAGCCCAAGGAACCCACCCGGCACCAGTACGATTCGGACGCGGCGGCCTGCCTGAACTTCCTGCGCGAGTACCACCTCCTGGAGCACTTCCAGCTCAACCTGGAGGTCAATCACGCCTGGCTCGCCGGCAAGACCATGGAGCACGAACTCGAAGTCGCCGGCGCTGCCGGTGCCCTGGGTTCCATCGACGCCAACATGGGCGACTACTTCCTGGGATGGGACACCGACCAGTTCCCCACCGACCTCTACCTCACCACCCAGACGATGCTGCGGGTCCTCAAGTACGGCGGCTTCACCGCGGGCGGCGTCAACTTCGATGCCAAGGTTCGTCGCGAAAGCTTCCAACTCGATGATCTCTTCATCGCCCACATCGCCGGCATGGACGCCTTCGCCCGTGGTCTCAAGGCCGCCGCCGCCATCCGCAAGGACGGTCGGATCAGCGAGTTCGTGAAGAACCGCTACCGCACCTGGGATTCGGGCATCGGCGCGAAGATCGAGTCCGGCGCCGCCACGTTCGCCGATTGCGAGAAGCACGCGCTGAAGTTGGGCGAAGTGAGCGGTTTGGAAAGCGGCCGTCAGGAACTGCTCGAATCGATCCTGAACGAGTACATCTGAGCCCGACCCGGTCCGACGAAGCCACCACGGCGGCCCTGCGATTCCCGCAGCGGCCGCCGTGTTGCTTTTGGGGAGGCCATCGACGGGGGCCCGGCGGCTCGCCGGCACGACGGGCCAGCGCATCTTGACACTGCACCCGCCCAAAGCCGGGGGTGTGCGGTACGCCGGAGGCGTTTCAGCGATTAGCCCGGGGTTCCACCCCGGGGTCCGTTGCCCCCAAAGGTCCTCCCTCCCCGGCAGGGGTGGCAGAGCTTCAACCCCTCCGGGGTTGACCGGACTTTTCGCGCGAGTACCCGGGGTGGCACCCCGGGCTAATCGCTTCCATCCCTCCGGGATGAGAAGGAGGACCGAGCCCGGTCGCCACACCGGGGACGGAGATTTCCGCAGGGCACATTGGAGGGCAGCAGCAAGATGCGCCCGAGGCGGGCCGCCCCTTCCCCCGATCTTTGGAAGATGCGCAGTCTACGCGATCGTCGCCTTCCAGATGGGAACGACCTTCTTCATTTCGTCGATCAACCACTGGCAGGCAGCGAACGCTTCCCCCCGATGCGGTGCGAACACTTCCACCCACAGCGAGGCTTCCCCGGCCAGGACCGGCCCCAGGCGATGGACCAAGCGCACCGAGTGAACCGGCCACCGGGCGGCAAGCGCATCCATCAACAATCCGAACTGGTGCCGGGCCATCGGCTCATGCGCCGTGTAGTGCAACCCCCGGATCAAGCCCCCACCCTCGCGGTCCCGGACCACCCCGAGGAAGGTGATGACCGCACCGTCGACGGTGCTGACCGATCGCGACCGAACCAGGGCGCCCTCATCGATCGGATCGTGGGTCAGGATGACTTCGCGTTGCATAGCTGGGCTTCAGCCGCCTTGAACGGGCGGGAACAGGGAGATCTCGTCGCCCGGCTCAAGCACCCGTTCGGGATCGGCATAATCAACTCCCACCGCCACCAACGTGCAGCCCTTGAGAGGCTCGAGCATGGGCCAGCGTCGATGGATCTCGGCCAGGACCTCGGAAACCCGGGTCCCTTCGGGGACTTCGAGCGTTTCGGACGTTGTCCCCGTGCGCTCCTGGAAATAGGACCAGAACAAGACGCGGAGGGTCATCGGACACGCTCCCTGGCCGCAGCGGCGATGACCTCCGGTCGCAGGACTCCGATGAACGGCAGATGCCGGTACCGCTCGGCGTAATCCAGCCCGTAGCCCACCACGAACCAGTCGGGGATCTGGAATCCGATGTAGTCCGCCCCCTGCTTCACGACCCGACGCGAAGGCTTGTCGAGCAGGACACAACTGCGGACGCGACGTGCGCCCAGCGATTTGAGCCGTCGGATCACCTCGGAAAGGGTTCGCCCGGTATCGAGGATGTCGTCCACGACGAGGACATCGCGTCCGGCAACCTCGAATTTGAGATCCTTGGTATAGACCAGCTTTCCGCTTTCGGTGCCGTCGCCGTAACTGGAGACCCCGATGAAATCGAGGATCAACGGCCCGTGGAGTTCCCGGACGAGATCGGCAACGAAAAGTACGGAACCATTGAGCAGGGCCACCACCACCCATTCGCGATTGCCGAAGTCATCCTGGATGCTCCGGGCCAGTTCCCGGATCCGCCGCCGGAGGCGGGCGGGTGTGGCGACCACACCCGAGACGATCGTCTTCTGCCCGGAGGGAATTCGCAGGCTGAGCCGATCCAGCACCGGAACATCGATTGGAACCGGACGACGGGAACGGCGCGTTGGGGCGGGAGCGGGCGCTGCAATCTTGGGCTTCATCCAGGAAGGCCGGATCAGATATGGGCCGAATCCGTGGCGTCCTTCTGGGTGTAGCCGCTGTCCTGACGACGCAGGTTCACCTCGTTCTTCTTGAGGTAGGCCTGGAACAGATCGTCGGCCGACATGCCCAGCACCTGAGCCATGCTGATGAGGAAGTGCAGCATGTCCACCACCTCCACCCGCGCGTTCTGGGCGTCGAAGGTCTGGTACTTCGCCCACCACTTCCACGGGACGGAATCCGTGAGCTCCGCCAGTTCCTGGCCCATGGCCCGGGAGTAGTTGAGGAGCCACTTGGTCTTCTCCGCGTCGTCCATGGACGCCGTATCCACTCCGATGCGGAGGTTGAGCGACTGTTGCATGCGGAAGAGCTCCCGCAATTGGTCGGCCTGTTGCATGGGCGAACCATGTCAATCGTGCCGACCGGTCGCAAACGCGATCTGGCAGGTTCACCGGGATGGGGTGCATCTCGAGTTTCTTTTCAACGTTGAAGGCCCGCTGCCCTCAGCGGGCGCTCTCGCATCGCCGCCTGAGGGCAGGCGGCCTACAGGCATGACAAACTCAAGATGCACCCACCTGGATAGCCGAGGGCCACGAACCCCCTCCCCTCAGGCGGTGCGGTCCAGATCGACGGGAGCGATGCGGCGGCGCTGGTACCAGGCGACACCGAGCAGGTCGAACAGACCCCGGCCCATCCGGTTCCAGACGCCATACTTGCTCACGCCGGCGACCCGGGGACGGTGGTTCACTGGCACTTCGCGACAACGACTCCCATTTCCAGCCACCAGGATGGGGAGGAAACGATGGAGCCCATTGAACTGGAAGACACCGGCCAAAGCCGAGCGCTTGAAGGCCCGGAGCGCACAACCGGTATCGGCGAAGTCGTATCCCAAGGCTGCCTTGCGCGCCCACCGCGCCACGCGCGACGAGACCTTGCGCAGCCAACTGTCCTGACGCGCCACGCGATGCCCGCAGACGAAATCGAGATCGGCACCCAACAGGGCCAGCATGCGGGGCAACTCGGCCGGATCATTCTGGAGATCGCCGTCCAGCGTGCAGAGATGGGAGGCGTCGGTCCCGGTCAGGCCAGTCCAGACGGCAGCGCTCTGGCCCCGGTTCTGACGATGTCGCAAGCCGCGCACCCGGGGGTCGCCCGCCGCCGCCTGGCACACCCGTTCCCAGGTCGCGTCGGAGCTCCCGTCATCGACGAGGAGCAATTCCCACGAACGGGTTTCAGCCGCGAAGATGCGGAGGAGTTCCTCCACCAGCGGGCCTACATTGTCCGCTTCGTTGTAGAGCGGAACCACGATGGCGATCTCAACCGACACGCCGTCAGGCTAGGCCGCCGATCACGCCGGACGAAGCCGATTCTCCCGGGTCACTTCCTTCCGCCCCGGAGGTCCTGAAGCAGGGTCCCGATCTTCCCGTGCCATTCACGGGCGATGGCCTTCCGATCACCTTCCAGGCGGACCGGAGAACCGAACCGGATCCGCATCCGCAGGGTGCGATGACGGAGGAGGCTGAG
>CAMCFL010000169.1 GCA_945873715.1 Akkermansia muciniphila | reverse complement strand
CCTTTCGATCGCCAACGAGTCCGCGGTGTAGACGACGCCCGCGAGGATGGCGAAGACGCCGGCGAAGAAGGTCGTGACCCCGAACAACTGGTGACCGAACTGATTCGAGGAGAGCGTGCGCTCCAGAACAACGAACCACGCCACCACCAACAGCACTGCCCCCGCCGCCGCCGAACGCCCCCAATAACTCCAGCGCCGCCGCGATGCGACGCGCAGTTCTCGTTCCACCACGGGGAGGACGGTCATGACCCGGGGATTTCAGGCTGGTTCCTGCCCCGAAGGAAAGCGCGGTTTCAAGTTTCGACGCCCACCGGGTACATCTTGAGTTTGTTGTCAGGGATGTAGGCCCGCTGCCCTCAGCGGGCGTTTTCACCTCGCCGCCTGGGGGCAGGCGGCCTACACGCATGACAAGCTCAAGATGCGCTTGACGCCCTCGGTCCCGGGCGTTGCGGATTCAACCGGCCGGTGTGGCCGGCGGTAGCGGTGGAGGCGTGGACGGGAGGGGCGGGGTTGGCGGGGCCGGCGGCGACTTCACTCCGCCCCGAAAGAATCCGCCGAGGCTGAAGTTCTGCCAGCCACGGCGCAGCCAGCGGATGAGCGACGCCGCGAGCCACAGCGCCCAGAGCAACATCAGGAATCGGTACCACCAGATCGAGATGGAGAGGGCGGACGGGATCGGCAGCAGTGCGGGGCTGCGGTCCTGGTACCAGCGGAGCAGGGTGCTGGAAGATCCATTCCCGGTGATGAACATCTCCGGGCTGCCCAGCAGGCCTTCGCCGACCGCATACACCAGGATGCCCAGAGCGACTGCGGTCAGGAGCATCAGGATGACCTGAAGTGCATTGTAGGTCAGGTGACGGAGTTCCTGGAACTTCGGCAGTCCTCGCCACGCCAGGAGGAACAGCCATCCCACCACGATCAAGGCCGCCGGCAGCGGGACCTGGGTCAATCCCACGGTCAGCAGCATCCACTCCAGCAGGTGCAGCGGTGAATGCGGGATACGCCCCAGCGCACCGGCCGCCAGCAGTGAGAACATCAGGATGACCCAGAATCGCACGGCGGGTCCCCGTCGCGGACCGTCGGCCCACAGGACCCAGCGATCGTCGGGGACCTGAATCACCGTTTCGATGTTGGCGCTTTCCACGGGCAGACGGACCTCGCCTGCATCCGCGCGAAAGCCGAGTGGGGTGTTGATCTTCCACTCGATGGCGATCGTCTGTTCGCCGGGACGTACCGGGATGACCAACTTCAGTCCATCCCTGCGAACCGGAATGGCCTTGGCGTTGTGGGTCAGGGACGTGATCTCGGCGTTGGCGGGGAGTTCCACCAGGAAATCCTCCCCGAGGCTGCAACGGAGGGACAGGTCGAGCTTCGACACGCGCTGACGTCGGCCGAGGCGGATCTCATGGGTGGCCCGGCTGACCGTCACGGTGGCTCCGGCGAGGGCTTCGGGGCGGCTGATGGAGAGGGTGACGGATTCGCCCGGCCACGGTTTCCATACCGGGACCAGATCGGCGTTGCCGGGTTCGAAGAGCGGGATCAGTCCGGCGAGCGCGACATTCCAGACGGGGGACGCCGTCACCTGCCAACGTTCGACCCAGGTATCATTGGTGCGGGTGGCGAGCTGGATCTGGCTTCCGGGCGTGATGCTGCTTTCCCAGGTGAAGGACGGCTCCTGAGCGCCGAGGCGCACCTCGATGAAACCGTCGCGGACGGCCGCGTTGGCGGAGACGACGTTTTCACCCGCCAGCAAGGGAATGCGGAGGGAGACAGCCTTGCCGAGCGGGGACAGACGGCTGACCACGCTGCGCACCTGCCAGACAAGCCCGAGTTCCAGGCTGCGATCGACCAGGGCGATGGTCTGCAGGTCCTGGCGTTCGTAACTGGCCTGGCTCGCCGCCGACTTCTGCTGGGGGGCGAAGAAGATCTGCTGTTCCGGCGTCCCGTCCGGCCGCACTCCACTGACGCTCCAACCGGGGGCTTCGATCTTCACCGACCGGGGCCGGAGAAGGAACGTCCACTCCCATTCGGCGCGATTCGCCAGAAGACCTTCGGCGCGCACCTGGTGTACACCGGGCGACAGGACCACCCACAGGAATCCATCGTCGCGGCGCAACACAGGCTCGGGCTTGCCATCGACGAGGACCGTGACGGGCGACCAGGTCGGCAGGCGGCCCGGCAGGGGAACGGCGGTGCGGACGGCGGCGTGGATCTCCGCCTCCATGACCATGCGGCGGTCCGTCAGGGTCAGCGTCACCGAGGGGATGCTGGCAGCGTTGGGATAGGCATCGGACACCTGCAACAGGCGTTCGCGCAGCTTGTCGAGGGTCGCCTGATCCGGGATTCCCGCGGCCGCAGTCGACGAGGGGACGTCCGCGGCGTGGACCGGCGATGAAACAAACGGAAGGCCGAAGGCGAGGAGCAGGGCAACCGCCTTGGCGGCGTTGACGGCGACGGGAGGGGGAGGGGGCGGGGACTGGGAGCGCCGTCGGCTGGTCCGGAGCAACAGGGCGGCGAGTGCCCCGAGCAGGGCGACCCGCAGGATCGTGAGGCCCCGTTCCAGTCCCAGGGGAATGAGCACCGGACGTACCTGCTGCGAGGCCTGGACGGGTCCGTTCCAACCGAAGCTGACCGTTCGCCAGGTCCAGTCAGGCACGCCGGGCCCGGTCTGGATCCTGGCCTTCGAATCGTAGGTGAGATTGTCGGCGGAAGACGCCTTGGAACTCTGGAGTCCGTAACGGCGCGCCAGTACGGGTTCCATCCTGCTGTCGTTCGCATTCGACGGAGCCGGGACGGACTGGTTGATCTCGGAGGCGATGGCCTGGCGGGCTTCGTACGAGGCGGGCCGGGCGCGGGAGAACAGTCCACGTGGAGCCCAGACGATTTCGAGCTGGGGATAGATGGCCTGTTGTATCTGGCTGGCGACGAACGGAACCAGGGCGAGAAGCAGGACCCCGACGGTCAGCCATTTGCCGGTCGCGACCAGACGCTGGCCCCAACCCGCGGGCACGACGCGCTGCAGCGACAGGGGAATGAGCAACGCCAGCCACAGGTAACGCGGCGCAGAAGGTTCATGATAGCAGAGGCCAAAGGCTACAAAGGCCAGGAGCGCCGCCCCAACGCCCCACAGGCGGAACACGGTCAGTGAAAAGATCAGGAGGAGGAAAAGATCCAGCAGGGTCCATGCGGTCAGCCAATCGCCCTTGACCCAGTCGGCCCCAAACAGGGCGAAGAGCCTCCACCCGGGCGGAAGATTCAACGAGACGGTCAGCGCGTCGGCGTCCGAACGCCAACCGGTGGCGGAGAACCCGGCCGTGCGCGGCATGCGGCCGGTGGCTTCGAGATTGAGGTTCCGGCTCCGGATCTCGATGCCCGGAGCACCCGTCTGCGGATTGCGCGTGATCAACTGGCCCTGCCCGGCACTTCGGACCGATCCCAGGTCGGACCCTTCCGCGGCGTCGAGCCGCCAGGTCTGCTGCATCGAACCGGTGACCCGATCCCGGAAGGTCAGCCCACCCCCGTTCTCGTCGAGCCACCACTCCCGCGCCATCGTCAATCCGCTCGGCTTCTGGTCCCCCATGCCGCGCATCCGCTGCTCGAGGCGCAGGGGCGTGGCGGTGTCCCAGCGGTACACGGGCAATTCACGCCACTGGTCAGGAAAGGGGGTCTGGGACACGTCGACCGAGGGCGGGCCCACGATCTCGATGACCCGGAAGTCCGGGCGGGCCCGGAAGGCGATCAGTTGCTCGGCCACGGCGGGTTTGGCCCCGGCGGCGTAGCGCAGTTCCTTGGGGTCATCGAGTCGGAATGCATGCGCCCGGATCGTCCATTTGCCGGTGCGGACCTGGACCTTCATCCGACCCGCCTCATCGATCGCCACCGGGATGGGACTTTCGATGGCGGAAAGCTTCCATCCCTCGGGGAGGATCGTGCCGAGGTCTTCCTCTCGACTCTTGCCGGAGACGATCAGCTCCACTTCCTGGTGCAGCCAGACGGGGATTCCATCTTCGAGTACCGAATGGAGCTTCAGGGAGAGGAAGTTCTTTTCGCCAGTCTCCGCCAGCCCATCGCGCCGAAGCCAGAGCAACCCCTGGGCATCCCAGGCGGGCGTCTCCACCGTCTGCCCCTCCAGCGTCAGGCTCAGGATGCCAATCTCCGACGGGATCTGGAGTCGTTGAGGGATCCCCGTCCACGGATACCCGCCCTCGATCACATGACGTCCGGCCTCAAGTTGGACGGCAGGCCGGCCTTCGTGTTCCAGTACGGGAATGGGGGTTCCATTGGCTCGGACCGTGACCGGCCACGTTCCCGCGCCCCCCGGCATTGGCAACCAGGTCGGACCAAATGCCGTCACCTCAAGGCGGAAGCGGGCGCCCGTCTTCTCGACCTGCAGGTCCAGTCGCGAAGGCCAGAAGCAACGGTGCTTGGCCGGATCGGAGTAGGGCGTCGGACAAAACCGATGGACGTCGTTCCACGTCGCCCACGTTTCCCATGGGCGGAGTACTTCGGGAATCGACTGAGCAATCGGTCCCGCCGTGACGACCCAGCCAACGAGCAGGGCCAATGCGGGACGAAGGAGACGGAAGAGGTTCATGGGAGACGCCGGAGTGGAGGGACGATGACCAAGGGGCGACGACACTGGCAAGGCTGCTGGTGGGCTGAAGCTCCGCGGATCGTCACGTCTTTTGGCATGGTCTGATCCCACGGGAGGATCGGGGTGCGGCGTGAATCGAAAGCCCTGTGGGTGGACATCGCAAAATGCGGTGCCTGGAGGGGGCGGTCGAATGGAAGTCAGAGTCTCCTGACGTCGTCTCCTACGGGTAGGCGACGAGGTGACGAGGCTCACTTCAATCGGGCGGGGGACGGGCGCGGGCATATCCCCTCCCGTCGGAAGTGGACGGACTCGCGGAGTTCGTCCCTCCGACGGAGCCCTAGGCTTTCCGGATCCGGGCGAGGTCTTCCAGGTGCCGGACCACCAAAGCCGTCCAGCCCGTCTGATGATTCGCGCCGCAGCCGCGGCCGGTATCAGCGTGGAAGTACTCGTGGAACTCCAACAGGCCGCGCGAGTGCGGGTCGCGGGCGAAGCGGGGATCGGCGGCGAGGGCCGGACGCGTGCCATCGGCACCGGGCAGGAAGAGCGAGGTGAGACGTCGTTCGATGTCGAGGGCGGCCTGCCGGAGCGTTCGCTTCTGACCGGAGCCGGTGGGATACTCGACCAGGAATTCGTCGCCGTAGAAGTGGTGGTAACGTTCGAGGGCTTCTTCGATCAGGTAGTTCATCGGGAACCACACCGGACCCCGCCAGTTGGAGTTGCCGCCGAAGATGGAGGTGTTGGATTCGCCGGGGATATAGTCGACCCGGTGGGTGTTGCCGTCGTGATGGAAGAGGAAGGGATGCTCCTCGTGATAGCGCGAAAGGGAACGGATGCCGAAGGGGGAGAGGAACTCGGATTCGTCGAACAGATAACGCAGGACCGAGCGCAACCGGTCGCGGGTGGGAATGGCGAGGAGCAGCTTGCGACGCGAGTTCGAACGCCCCAGGGCGATGCCACGGCTGAGGCTGTGCTTGTGTTTGACGAACCAGTCCAGGCGTCGACGGAAGCCGGGCAGCCGATTGATCTCCTCCTCGTCGAACACCTCGACCGCAATCAGGGGAAGCAGTCCGACGAGCGACCGGGTGCGGAGAGGCGTCGAACAGGTGCCGAGCGAGAGTTGATCGTAGTAAAAGCCGTCAGTCGGATCCCACAACCCCGTCCCACCGACCGTGTTCATCGCCTCGGCGATCTGGACGAAGTGCTCGAGGAACTTGCTCGCCATGTCCTCATAGGCGGGATGAAGCCGCTGGCCGTCATGGGCCAACTCGAGGGCCATCGCCAGCATGGTTGAACAGTAGAACGCCATCCAGGCGGTGCCGTCGGCCTGCTGGAGGGAACCACCTCCGGGCAATGGTTTGGAGCGGTCGAACACCCCGATGTTGTCGAGCCCGAGGAACCCGCCGCTGAAGAGGTTCTTGCCGGCGGCATCCTTCCGGTTGACCCACCAGGTGAAGTTGAGCAGGAGCTTCTGGAAGACCGACTCGAGGAAGTCGCGGTCCCGGCCGCCCCGTGGCCCGGTCAGCTTGTAGACGCGCCAGGCAGCCCAGGCGTGCACCGGCGGGTTGACATCGGAGAAGGCGAATTCGTAGGCCGGGATCTGCCCGTTCGGGTGCATGTACCATTCGCGTAGGAGCAGGCTGAGCTGTTGCTTGGCGAACGATCCGTCGATGGCGGCAAACGGCACCATGTGGAAGGCGAGATCCCAGGCCGCAAACCACGGGTACTCCCACTTGTCCGGCATCGAAAGCACATCCCGCGCGTGGATGTGACGCCACTCGGCATTGCGTCCCGCCTGACGTGAAGCCGGGGGAAGCGGCGGGTTGGGATCGCCGTCGAGCCAATCCTCCACGACATAGTGATAGAACTGTTTCGACCAGAGCAGTCCGGCGTAGGCCTGTCGAACAACGTTCCTTTCCTCGGCGGTCATTGCCGGGGGCGTGAGTGCCCGGTAGAAATCATCGGCCTCCGCCTGACAGCGTTGGATCTGCTGATCGATGGTGACCGAACCGGGACGCGGCCGGGCGCGCCCAGGGAGGTCCGCTTCCGCAACGGGGACCAGTCGCAACTCGACGACCTGGGACGCGCCCGGCCCAAGTTGCAGGACGTGGTGGGCGGCGACCTTGGTGCCAATCCGGGCGGGGTTGAGAACGCCGGGTTCGGCGTCGATGAGATGCCGATGGAAGGCGTCCTTGACGAAGGGCGAGGGATTCGTGACGCCGAAGAGGCGTTCCTGGTTGGTGTCGTTCTCGGTGAACCAGAAAGGCGGCTG
>CAMCFL010000168.1 GCA_945873715.1 Akkermansia muciniphila | reverse complement strand
ATGGCCGTCCTCCATGCCCGGGCCGGCGTCGATTTCGTCGCGCCGAGCGACATGATGGACGGGCGGATCGCCGCGATCCGGGAAGCATTGGACGGTCAGGGATTCGGTTCCACCGGGATCCTGGCCTACAGCGCCAAGTTTGCCTCGGCATTCTACGGACCCTTCCGCGAGGCGGTGGGAAGTGCCCAGGCTGCCGGTACTACCGGGCTCGACAAGCGGACCTACCAGTTGAATCCCGCCAACCCGCGCGAGGCCCTCGCCGACGCCCTGCTGGATGAGCAGGAAGGAGCCGACGCATTGATGGTCAAACCCGCCGGGCCGTATCTCGACATCGTCCATCAACTCCGCCAACTCACCCGGCTTCCGCTCGCCGCCTATCAGGTCAGTGGTGAATACGCCCAGATCCACGCCGCCGCACGGCTCGGATGGCTCGATTACGAACGGGCCCGCGACGAATCCCTGCTCTCCATCCGGCGCGCCGGGGCCGACTGGATCCTCACCTACTTCGCCAAGGAAGTGGCCAGAAAGGGGGGGCTGTGACGGGGGAGAGTTTCCAGATGCCAGGGGCCAGTCTCCAGTTGCCAGTTTCCAGAGGCAGATGCGCGCCGGGGGCCAATCGCCGGCCAGGTTTGCCAACGGCGGACCAACGGCCTTCGATTCCTTCTGGGGACTGAGTTCTGGCAACTGGCAACTTTCCTCTCATGCAAGTCCTCCACGCACCCTGGCGCATCGACTACATCCTGGCGCCGAAGTCCCCCGCGCAACCCGGGAACGCCTCCCTGTTCACCACCATCGGCCAGTCGTCCGATGATGTTGCCAACCACGTCATCGCCCGCGGTCGGACCTGTTACGCCCTGCTCAACACCTACCCGTACAATGGCGGGCATGTGATGGTCGTTCCGTACCGGCAGGTACCCGACCTCGATGCCCTGACCGACGAGGAACTGCTCGAACTGATGCATCTCACCCGACGTTGCCAGGCGGCCTTGCGCCAGGTGATGCGGCCCGACGGCTTCAATCTCGGTGCCAATCTGGGTCGGGTCGCCGGTGCCGGAATCGTGGAGCATCTCCACCTCCACATCGTTCCCCGCTGGAACGGGGATGCGAACTTCATGCCCGTGATCGCGGGAACCCATGTCGTCCCCGAGGCCCTGACGGACACCGCCGCCAAGCTCCGTGCTGCCCTGGCTGGGGAATTGGCCTGACGCTGGGGGCCCCTCCCTGGGACCGCGGGCGTCCTCGCCCGCCTCCTTCCTCTGTGCCCGTCGTCGCGCACCGGTCTTCCCACTTGAAACGGAAATCTTCAAACTCCCCCGCATGGCCATCGCCCGCCCCATGTCCGAACGCGTGGATGAAATCCTGCGGTTGACCCCGGTCCACGACATCCACACGCACCTGTACGATCCGGCGTTTGGATCCCTGTTCCTGTCGGGCATCGACGACCTGCTCGTCTATCACTACCTGGTCAGCGAGGGGTTCCGGCAGTTCGACGTGCCGTATGACCGGTTCTGGGCCGCCTCCAAGACCGAGCAGGCCGAGTGGATCTGGCGCGCCCTGTTCATCGAACATTCCCCGGTGTCCGAGGCCTGCCGCGGCATCCTGACCGTCCTCCGGGCCTACGGACTCGATCCGCGGCAGTCCGACCTCGGCAGGCTGCGCTCGTGGTTTGCCGCCCAGAAGCCGGCCGAGATGCTCGAACGGGTGCTGAAGATCGCCAACGTCGCGTCGATCTGCATGACCAACTCGCCCTTCGACGACGAGGAACGTCCCCTGTGGGAACGCGGATTCGATCGTGACCCCCGATTCAAGGCGGCCCTCCGCATCGATCCCCTGCTGATGGACTGGCCCCGTTCCTCTGCCCGTCTCCGGGAGTGGGGATACGACGTGAGCGCCGGACGCAGCGAACGCACCGTGTCCGAGGTCCGACGTTTCCTGGCCGACTGGACCCGTCGGATCGACGCCGGGTATTGCATGGTGTCGTTGCCGCCTGATTTCGCCTATCCCGCCGATACCGACACCGCTTGGTTGATCCGGGAGGCGGTGCTTCCCCATGGCCGCGAACACGGCCAGGGGTTCGCGCTCATGCTGGGAGTGAAGCGGGGTGTGAATCCGGCATTGAAGCTGGCCGGCGACGGCGTCGGACGTTCGAATCTCGACGCCTTGCAGAACCTGTGCGCGGAGAACCCGGACAATCGTTTTCTGGTCACCGTGCTGAGTCGCGAGTCCCAGCACGAGGCTGTGATCCTCGCCCGGAAGTTCCGAAACCTTCACCCCTTTGGCTGCTGGTGGTTCACCAACACGCCCCAACTCATCGAGGAGATCACCACGCTCCGACTTGAACTGCTCGGCACCAGCTTCACGCCCCAGCACAGCGATGCCCGGGTCCTCGACCAATTGATCTACAAGTGGAGCCACAGCCGGCAAGTCCTCGGCCGATGCCTCACCCGGAAGTACACCGACCTTCAGGCCGCAGGATGGCTGGTCCGCGACGACGAGATCCGGCGCGATGTCACCGAACTGTTGGGCGGAGGCTTTGAGCGTTTCCTCCGGCGATAGGAAAATCCGCTCCCCCCGAAGCGCTGGATCCGCTTCAATCGTCGCCCATGACGCGCATCATCATCAATGGATCCAAGGGCCGGATGGGTCACGCCCTGCTCACCTGCGCCACCCGTCATCCCGGTCTTCAGGTGGTTGCCGGGACCGATGCGGGTGATGACCTGGAGCAGCACCTCTCCGGAGCGGATGTGGTGATCGATTTCACCCTGCATCATGTGACGGCCGGGGTTGCCGAAGCCTGTGCGAGTCACGGCAAAGCCCTGGTCATCGGCACCACCGGCCACAACGACACCGAGAAGGCCGCCATCCGCGCCGCCGCGTCCCGGATCCCGATCGTCTGGGCCTCGAACTACTCGACCGGGGTCAACACCCTCTTCTGGCTGACCCGCAAGGCGGCAGAAATCCTTGGCCCCGGGTTCGACCTGGAGGTGATCGAGATGCATCACCGCCTGAAGAAGGATGCCCCCAGCGGCACGGCCACCACCCTGCTGGAAATCCTCGGTGAAGTCCGCGAGGTCCAACTCGCCGAGGCCCTGCGCCACGGACGTCAGGGGATCACCGGCGAACGCACCGATTCCGAGATCGGCATCCACGCCATCCGCGGCGGCGATGTGGTCGGCGATCACACCGTCATCTTCGCGGCCAACGGCGAGCGGGTGGAACTGACCCACAAGGCCAGCAGCCGCGAGACTTTTGCCAACGGAGCCCTCCGCGCCGCTGCCTGGATCCGCGGCCGCGCGCCCGGGATCTACGACATGCAGGATGTCCTAGGACTGAAGTGATCCCCGTCATGACCGCGGAACGCGTCTTCATCGCACTCGGTTCAAATCTGGGTGATTCACCCGCAGTGCTGGCTGCCGCCTTCGATCGGCTGGAATCCTGGTCTTCGGTACCGATCCGGCGTTCCTCCCTCTGGACCAGTACCCCGGTGGATTGTCCGCCGGGTTCCCCGCGCTTCCTCAACGCCGTCGCGGAACTCGCCTCACGACGGGGAGACTCGCCCGAGTCGCTCCTTGCGGCGTTGCAGGCGTTGGAACGGGAGTTCGGCCGGCGTCCCAAGTTGGTGCTGAACGAGGCGCGTCCCCTCGACCTCGATCTGATCGCCTGGGGCCGCGAAGTCCGCAGCACGGCGTCCCTCACCCTGCCCCATCCCCGGGCGCATCTGCGAAGGTTCGTCCTGCAACCGCTCGCTGAGCTCGCCCCGGAACTGCTCCTCCCGGGACAGACCGCCCCCGTGGAGGAATTGCTGCGAGACCTGCAGACGGACGAGATCCTGCATCGGCTGCCCTAGATCGGTGACATTGCCCATTGCTGGAGCGCGCTTCGCCCAAGTAGCGTCCGAGATCATCAAACTTCTCTTCCGGCGGTGCGGTACCAGCCTGGCATGTCTCATGACTGGCCTTCTGGTGAGTGCGCAGTCGGTCGGCGGGCCACGGCTCTCCCTCCAACAGCCGTCCCGCGATGAAGTGACGCTGACCTGGCTGGGACCCGCCACCGGTTTCGGCCTGGAACAGACCGGGGATCCCACCCTCGCCGGGTCATGGGAGCCCGTTCCAACTCCCGTGACTGAAGTGGGAGGGGTCATTTCCGTCAGGGTCAGCACCGGGCCTGCTCCGCGGTTTTTCTGATTGCGGAAGGATCTGCTCACCCGGGTTGAGTCCAGTTCGCCGATGAATGGCGAGACGGGCGTCGCGGTGATCCGTGAAACCATCGTTCACTTCAGCGCCCCCCTCTCCAGCGGCGCGGTCATTGGTCCCAACCATTTCTATGCCGGCTTCGCCGGACGGCGCCTGTTATCCCGCGTCGAGCTGTCCGCCGACCGTCGGCAGGCCTCGCTTTTCTACCTGGAACCGCTCCCCGGAGCGACGCGGGTCCATGCCATCTTCGACGGAGCCGGATTGACCGATGCCGCGGGACTCGCTCTGGACCCGGATGGGGACGGCGTCCCCGGCGGCCAGGCCATCATTGCCTTCGACACGCTCAGCCTGACGGCACTTGCCGGTACGGCGGTGGTCGGACGCGTCTTCGCCTCGGAACTGGTTCCGGGGTCCGACACGGGAACCAACGCGGTGAACCGCCCGCTCGAGGGAGTGATCATCACGGTCGACGGAAGGGAGCAGGACTTGCGGACCACCACCGATGCCCAGGGACGCTTCATCCTGTCGCCGGTGCCGCCGGGGCGGTTCTTCGTCAAGATCGACGGGCGTCTGGCCATGGGCAGCAGTTACCCGAACGGAGATTACTATCCCTACGTGGGCAAGGCCTGGGAGTCCGTGGCAGGTCGGACGAACACACTCGCTGGCGGGACGGGCGAGATCTTTCTACCGCTGATCCAGGCCGGAACGCTGCAGCCGATCAGTGCGACCCGCCCGACCACGATCACCTTCCCCAGCCGGGTCGTGGCTGCCAATCCGGCGCTGGCGGGGGTCAGCCTCACCATTCCTGCCAACGCCCTGTTCAGCGACGACGGAACCCGTGGGGGAATGGTGGGGATCGCACCGGTGCCACCGGACCGTTTGCCAGGTCCCCTGCCTCAGGGTGCCTCCATCCCGCTCATCATCACGATCCAGACGGATGGCGCATTGAACTTCGACCGGCCGGTCCCGGTCTGCTTCCCGAATCTGGCGAACCCGATTACAGGCAAGGCCTGGCCCCCCGGCACCCGCGGAGCGTTGATCTCATTCAACCACCGCAAGGGAATCTGGGAAGCCGTTGGCGGCATGACCGTCAGCGGGGACGGACGCTTGTTCTGCAACGACCCGGGAGTGGGCATCCGGCAACCCGGATGGCACGGGGTCCAGTGTCCCAAGCCAGCCGACCCGCCGCCGCCGCCGCGTCCTGAAGAGGACCCCTGCAAGCCCGATCCGAATCAGTTGCAGCAATGCTTCGATGCCTGTCTCGAGATGGGGAGCAAATGTCACGAGATCGCCGTGGTGATCTACCGGCAGACTCTCAAGCTGTGCCAGGCGCAGCGGATCCTGGGTGAGACCAAGTCGGCCAACGAATGCCTCAAGGGAGCAACCGCCACCCTGAAGGCACGCGACTCGGCCTGTCTCATTCAGGCCGCGCAATGCTCCAAAGGTTGCATCGCGTGCAGCGGAACTCCCGGCCCGGGTGGGGGCTCCCCCCAATCGACCTCTCCCAGAGGACTCGCCGGAATCCACGGTGCTGATCCGGATCCCATCCAGATCCAGATCACCGCGCTGCTGCTGACGATCCAGCGGTTGGTCGAACCCTACCTGGCTCCCGAAGCGGAGATCCCCACCGCGGTCACCGACCAGATTGACGTGTTGACCGCGCAGATCGACGCGCTCGCAGGGGGCGACGCGGTGAAGTACCTGTCCAACCGCATCATCGAAGGCGAACGGAGCAACGCAGCCATCCTGGATGATCTGTCGTTGAACCTGGGCAATGCGCCGCCCTACCCCGTCTGGTACGCCACCGAGATCGCGAGAACCAATGGTCCCCTGATCCTGAGGGGCGAGACGGCACCGCACGGCCAGTACCTCCTCTTCGTTCCCCCCGATGGCATCCTGGGCTCGGTGGCCTTCTATGACCCGCGCACTCGCGACTATGGCGAGATCCTCCCCTACTTCCGTCCCGAGGCACGCTATGGGCTGCCCCGCTTCAGCCTATCGGCCCTGGCCTCCGACACTCTGGACACCGATCTGGACACCCTTCCCGACGTCGCGGAGTTCGTCCTCGGAACCAACCCAACCAAGGCCGATTCCGATGGCGACGGAATCCCGGATGCGGCCGAATTGGATCAGGGAACCAATCCGCTCGATGGCCTTCCGACGGTGACGGGCATCATTGCCACCGCCGCAACCCCTGGGCCCACTGTGGATGTCTGCGCCTTGAACGATCTGGTCATCCTTGCGGCCCAGGACAAAGGCGTCTTCCTCTTCAGCGCCAACAACGGGCTGAACCCGATCCTGATCGCCCAGGTGGACACACCGGGAATGGCCCAGCGGGTCGCGTGCTCGGGGAACTTCATCGCCGTTGCCGACGGTGCCGCTGGCCTCGCCATCATCGACATCCGCGATCCGGCCGCCGCACGACTGATTCATCAGCGGAATCTCGGTGGCGTCGCGCAGGCCGTCACCACGGCCGGCGACCTGGGTTTCGTCGGACTCGCCTCCGGTGAGTTGATCATGGTCGATCTGGCCACCGGCACGCCGCTCGAGTCCGTGCCGGTCGGCGGGGCCATCCACGATCTGGGCCTCGAAGGGGATGTGCTGTTCGTGCTGCTGGAATCGCAGTTGCGGACCTACCGCTTCAGCGAAGGCACCCTTCAGTTCCTTGGAAACTCCGGTCCCCTCAGTTTCTTT
>CAMCFL010000167.1 GCA_945873715.1 Akkermansia muciniphila | reverse complement strand
CCGGGAGTGGGTGAGCCGCGGGTCCATTTCGGCATGGTTCCCATCCGGTTCCGCACCAAGGACGGCTCCAACGTGGTCGCGTGGGGAGACATGATCGACCCGGCCCGGGTGCGGCTGATGGAGGTTCCACGCACCGATGACGGGTTTCGTTTCGGCGACATCGTCCTGCGCGACCCGGCTCCCGACGGCGAACGCGAGGTCGAGGGACGGAAGATTCCGATCTTCAATGTGCTTGGCCTTTGGGAGGGCTCTGGACTCGGCTCCTTCGATGTGACCTTCACCGCGTCCCCGGAGCGGGTGACCGCGATGGAAGGCGATCTCCAGGCCCGCGGATGGGGTGGGGAAGAGTGGAGTGCCGTCCCCGTGCCTGGGGCGGACGGTGGGATCCGTTGGGCGATGGCAGCTCCTTCCGAGTCGGCCTTGAAGGAGTGGCTATCCTCCCAGGAGGGCGTCGTGGTCCATTCGGTGGAGTGTGTCGTGGCGCCGGTGGCACCCGGGAGATCCGTCTGATCTCAGAGAGGGGGTGCCTCTTGAGTTGGTTGTCAGGGAGGTAGGCCCGCTGCCCTCAGCGGGCGTTTTCACATCGCCGCCTGAGGGCAGGCGGCCTACACGCATGACGAACTCAAGATGCGCCCTCAGAGAGGGGCACAGAGAAATCGGGCTTCCTCCGAGAGGACGGATCCGGTTGTCTCTGGGGGCATGGATCCGCTCCTGAAATTGCTGCATGACGACGCCTCGATTCCTCCCGCCCATCTCGCGGGATTGCTCGGTTGCACCGAGCCCGAAGTACGGGCGCGTCTCAAGGACCTCACTGACTCGGGAATCCTGCTCGGGTATCGTGCCGTGCTGAACGAGGAGAAGCTCGGGCGCGACATCGTCCGTGCGCTCATCGAGGTGAAGATCACGCCGGAGCGCGGTGGCGGATTCGACAAGCTCGCGGAACGCATCGCCCGCCATGACGAGGTCCGTTCCTGTCACCTGATGTCGGGTGGATACGATCTTTTGGTGGAGGTCGAGGGGGGCAACCTGCGCGAGGTGGCGGCGTTCGTCTCCGAGAAGCTCTCCACGCTCCAGGGGGTCCTTTCGACCGCCACCCATTTCGTCCTGCGCGCCTACAAGGAGCAGGGAATCCTGATGGCAGGCGAGGCCAAGGACGAACGCCTGGCGGTCACGCCGTGACCGGGGGAATCCGGCGGCCCAACTCCGAGCGGACCCCGTACGCCTTCCGCGTTCAGAGGAGGGGAAGATCTCCCGCAGAGACACAGAGGCGCGGATAAGTGGCGCGATCCCTCCGGGATCGATGGGTGATTCGGGCCGACGTGCCGGTGGTCGCGACGACCACCGGCTACCCTCCGGGACGCCTCCGGCGTCCGGGAGACAGTGGGGCCGCGGGCAATGCGGACATCTTCGATGCTCCATTGCCCTGACGATTTGCGGAGGAGATTCCCTCGCAGTTGGTGTGAACTGCGGGGGCGATTTGGCGATCGGCAGCGCGGGGGAGCGGGCAAAAGCGGCAACGGACGCTGCCGCGCCCGGGGTACGGTCGAAGCCTGGATCGAACTCCGCTTCTCCGCGTCTGCCCCCACGGCCGGAGAAACCCAAGCCCGGCGGGGTTGCAGTTCGCCGCCGCGCCTGCGACTTACGGGGTCGCGAAAGATGAAGACATTCTTCGACGCCCATAATCACCTTCAGGACGAGCGGTTCGATGGGTGTCGGGATCGGGTTCTCGACGAAGCCCGTCAGGCCGGCGTGCGCCGGATGGGCGTGAATGGGGCCTCTGCCGAGGACTGGCCTGGAGTGGAACAGTTGGCCCGGGCACATCCGGACCTGGTCGTCCCCAGCGTCGGTTGGCATCCGTGGTATCTCCACGAACAGCAGCCCGGTTGGGAGGCGGAGTTCGAAGGCTGGCTGGATCGGGTGCCGGGAGTGTTCGTGGGGGAGATCGGGTTGGATCGATGGATCCTCGAGCAGTCTCCTGCGATGAGGTCCCGATTCGCTCCAGCCCTCGGTTTGATCGAGCCCACGCCGTTCGAGCGACAGGTGGAGGTGTTCCGGTTTCAGTGGGAGGTGGCGGTCCGACGCCAGTTGCCCGTCTCGATCCACTGTCTCCAGTGCTGGGGCGTCCTGCTGGAGTTGCTGCGAGGGCACGCAGGGTTGCCTCCCGGCTTTCTCCTGCACAGCTATGGCGGACCGGTGGAGTTGGTCCGGGACTTCGCGAAGTTGGGGGCGTACTTCAGCTTCCCCGGTTACTTCCTGCACGAACGGAAGGCCCGACAACGCGAGGTGTTCCGGCATATTCCGCCCGATCGGTTGCTGGTGGAGACGGATGCACCCGATCAATTGCCGCCGGCCTGTTTCGTGACCTATCCGTTGCCGGGCGCGACGGACGAGCGTCCTTTGAATCATCCGGCCAATCTGGGCTCGATTCAGGCTGGTCTGGCTGAAGTTCTGGGGGAAGACCCCGAGACACTGGGAGCGCGGGTGGAAGCCAACTTTGAACGGTTGTTCGGGGCTTCCACTGGTCTCCGATGACGAGACTCACTTCAATCGGGCACGGGACGCCCGTGGGCCGAGTCGCGCGCGAAAGGAGGTCAGAGTCTCCTCACGTCGACGCCTACGAGGCGACGATGGAAGCAGGTGCATTTAGGGAGTGGCGGGGAACGTGGATGGGCGTGGGTACGTTCCCATGGAGTGAGGGTCTCCCCCCACCCCGTAGGAGACGAGGTCACGAGACTCACTTCAATCGGGCACGGGACGCCCGTGGGCCGAGTCGCGCGCGAATGGAAGTCAGAGCCTCCTGACGTCGTCTCCTACGAGGCGACGATGGAAGCAGGTGCATTTAGGGAGTAGCGGGGAACGTGGATGGGCGTGGGTACGTCCCCATGGAGTGAGGGTCTCCCCCCACCCCGTAGGAGACGAGGTCACGAGACTCACTTCAATCGGGCACGGGACGCCCGTGGGCCGAGTCGCGCGCGAAAGGAGGTCAGAGTCTCCTCACGTCGACGCCTACGGGGAGGAAGGGAGGTGACGCTGGCTGGCCACGAATGGTGGATTGCGCCTTGGGTCGCGGACCGCTACGCCATCGGGGTGCAAGAAAGACCGTATCCGCAGCGCCGTCCGAATCCGGGTCCCCCTCAGGGAGGTCCGGGGCGGGCCTCCGGGCCGCCGGTGGGCTCGAAGGACTGGGTGAAGCCGTGGGTTCAACTCCGGACCTGGAGTTATCATCCGTCGCTGTACCCGGCCATGCTGGATACGGCCTCCCCCGGGGCGGCGGCAGGCGACTGGGTCAATGTGTACGACAAGAACGGCCGGTTCTTCGGCAATGGCCTGTTCAATCCCACTTCCCGCGTGCCCCTGCGGGTGTTGTACCACGGTGAGAATCCGGTTCCGGAATCCCACCTGTTCACCCTGCTCGATCACGCACTGGATCTTCGGTTGGGCCCGCTGGATCTCCCTGCGCAGACGGACACCTTCCGGGCGATCAACTCCGATGGCGACTCGCTGGGCGGGCTGATCGTCGACAAGTTCGCCGACGTCCTGTCGGTACAGGTCCATAGCCTGGGGATCTGGCGTCGGTTGCCGGCGCTCCTGGCCCGGTTGCATGCCCGGTTGGGGACGAGTCGGACGGTCATCAACGTGGACCCGACGGCTGCCCGCAACGAAGGGATCCGGCCGGAGCAACAAGCCTCCGATCCGGTGCGGACGGTGCGCATCCGCGAGCATGGCATCCGGTACGAGGTGGATTTTGCCACGGGCCACAAGACGGGGTTCTTCTGTGATCAACGGGAGAACCGACGGCAGTTGGCGCGGTGGACGCCGGGGAAGCGGGTGTTGGACCTGTGCTGTTACACCGGCGGATTTGCGCTTGCGGCGAAGGTGGATGGCAAGGCGGCGGAAGTCACCGGGGTGGACCTGGACGAGAACGTGATCGCGCTCGCGCGCCGCAACGCCAACCTCAACCAGGAACGGATCGAGTGGATCCATTGCGATGCCTACGCGTACGCGCGTCAGATGCGGAAGGACGGCAAGAAGTTCGACGTCGTCATCCTGGATCCGCCCAAGCTGGTCGATGGCCGGGACGAGATGGAACGGGAGGAGGGATTCATCCGGTACGAAGACCTCAACAGCCTGGGGATCGTCATCACCGAGCCCGGTGGGATCCTGGTCACCTGTTCCTGTTCGGGACAGGTTTCGGCGGAGGAGTTCGAGCGTCTGGTGATCCGGGCGGCCCATCGCGTGGGACGCAAGCTCCAGTTCATCGACCGCACCACCGCCGGCGCGGATCATCCGGTGATGTCGAACTGTCCGGAGAGTTGGTACCTCAAGCTGCTGTGGGCGCGGGTATGGTGAGGGAGAGATGCCAGTCGCCAGATGCCAGTCCCCAGATTGCAGAAACCAGTTACCAGAGCCTGGTTTCCAGATGCCTGCCTGCGACAAAGGTTCGGTCTCGCGGAGCTCGCCCCTCCGGCGCGTGGTCCGATCTGGCCACTGGGAACCGGCAACTGGTAACTCTCGTCTGACGCCGTGATCGCACCCAACGACCCTTCCGCGGGATCTGACGTCGCCGACCTGGTGGCGGAAGTGGAGCATATCTTTGGACCCGAGGGACTGTTCTCGGGCTCGCAGAATTTCGAGTATCGACGTCAGCAGCAGCAGATGGCGATGGAAGTGGCGCGGGCGTTGGTGGAGGGCGGGAACCTGATGGTGGAAGCGGGCACCGGGGTGGGAAAGAGCTTCGCGTACCTGGTGCCGGCCATCCTGTTTGCGGTGCGCCGGAAGAAGAAGGCGGTGATCTGCACCAACACGATCAACCTGCAGGAGCAATTGGTGGAAAAGGATCTGCCCGTCCTGAAACAGGTCCTGCCGCTGGAGTTCAGTTTCTCGATGCTCAAGGGCCGAGGAAACTACCTGTGCACGCGCCGGCTCGAGAAGGCCATGCAACAGGCCCAGTCGCTCTTCACCACGCCGGAGGTCGCCGAACTGCGACGGATCAAGGACTGGAGCGAAGAGACGCAGGATGGGTCGCTCTCCGATTTCGATCATGAGCCCGATCCCCGGGTGTGGGAGCAGGTCTGTTCCGAGCGCGGCCTGTGCACGCCGAAGCGCTGTGGGAATGCGTCGGATTACGCGAAGGCCGGGCGCACCTGCTTCTTCCAGCGGGCGCGGCAACGCATCCTGGCGAGTGACGTGCTGGTGCTGAACCACACCCTGTTCTTCACCTTGTTGAACGGGGTGGACCCGGACCAGGAGGGCGGGGTGCTGTTCAAGAACGACTTCGTCATCTTCGACGAGGCGCACATGGTGGAGCAGGTGGCCGCCCGTCACATCGGCGTCTCGGTTTCCAGCGGGCAGATGCGTTACAACCTCCAGCGCCTGTGGAATCCCCGCACGGAGAAGGGACTGCTCACCACGCTGCGCGCCGCGGACCATGTCCAGGCGGTCGCCACCGCCCTCGCCCAGGCCGAACAGTTCTTCGGTGCGGTCGAGGAGGCCTGCGATTCGCTCGCGGTTTCTGCCGCGGCGACCGCCGCCGGCGGCGCGCCGCAGGAGGTTCGTCGGGAAGGAGAAGCGGACGGCAAGGGCGGGCGTCGCGCCTGGACCGAGTTGAGGATCCGCCGGCCCGAGTTGGTGGAGGACCGCCTCACGCTGGCGCTGGAAACCCTGCGTGGATCCGTGGCGGAACTCGTGCAGAAGACGGAGGACCGCGAGACCGGCGAGGAGTTGCTGGAGTGCAACCGTCGGATCGTCGATTTGAAGCTGGCCCTTCAGGCCTTCCTCAAGCAAGACGCCGAAGAACACGTTTACTGGGTGGAACGGACCGGGCGTACCCAGCGCAACCTGGTGTTGAATGCCGCCCCGGTGGACGTGGCGGACTACCTGCGCGATCGCCTGTTCGGAGCCGGGACCACGGTGGTCATGACCAGCGCGACGCTGGCGGTGAAGGAGCCGTCGCGGCCGGGTGCGGGGACGGGAAGCGCGGGCGGCGGGCGGACGGCGGCAACGGCGCGCGGAGCGCTGGATTATGTCGCGCGGCGGGTGGGCGGTGAATCGGCACGACAGGTCCAGGTGGGATCTCCCTTCGACTACGCCTCGCAGATGCGGGTGCATGTGGTGTCCAAGATGCCGGACCCGCGGGATGCCGGGTACGAGGATGCACTGGAGCACTGGATCGCCCATTTCATCCGGCAGACGCATGGCAAGGCCTTCGTCCTCTTCACCAGCAATCGCCTGATGCAGGTCATGGCGGGGCGCATGGAACGGTTCTTCGCCGAGTTGGGGATCGAATGCTTCGTGCAGGGCACGGGCATGCCGCGGGCGACCATGCTCCAGCGGTTCAAGGAAGACGTGGACTCGGTCCTGTTCGGCACGGCGAGCTTCTGGCAGGGCGTGGATGTCCCGGGGGAAGCCCTGTCAAACGTGATCCTGACCCGGCTGCCCTTCGCCGTGCCCGATCATCCGCTGGTGGAGGCCCGGTTGGAACGGATCGAGGCCATGGGGGGGAATCCGTTCTCCGAGTTCAGCCTGCCCGAGGCGATCCTGAAGTTCCGGCAGGGCGTGGGACGCCTCATCCGGGCGCAATCGGACCATGGGATTGTCGTGTTGCTCGACAACCGGGTGCTGACCAAGCGCTATGGGCAGGCCTTCCTCGACGCCATCCCGGCCTGCCCGGTGGAAGTGGTCTGAGTCATCCAGGACGGGGGGATGGGCGGCCCGCCCGTCCGGCTGAGGACCGCAGGTATCCGCCGTACGGCGTGAATCCCGGAGCCGCAGTGGGTGATCCGCAGATGGCGCAGATGGGGAGGGCGCTTGGGGCCATTCATGCCGGGAAGGGAGCCTGACCTTGTGGGTGAGGACGGGGTGCATCTTGAGGTGGTTGGCACCGTTGTAGG
>CAMCFL010000166.1 GCA_945873715.1 Akkermansia muciniphila | reverse complement strand
TCCAACCCAGTACCGGCGGGCCGCCGGTACCCCCGGGTGTGGGGGGCATCGGGATTCATCCCACGGCCTGATTCCGTGACGGAGTCCCGTCCCATCCGCGCTCATCCGCGCCATCCGCGGTTCAACTTCTTTGCCCCCTCGGGCGTTCGCAACGGACGAGGCTGTCCGATGTCAGGTGGGGGGCAGTGTCAGGATGCGCCCGTCCCAGGGGAGGCATTGAATTCGGGCTTTCGCGGCGGCGGCGGTCGGGAGCAGCATGGCGGGACACACCATGAGCTCTCGACGCAACGCAGGGATCGCCGTTTTGGGATTGGGGCTGGGATTGGGGCTCGCCGGGATGCTTCAGGCTGAACCGGTCCGCCCGGTGGGCAAGGACGGCCATGTTCTCAATCTGGACTTCGAGACGGGCGATCTCCGCGACTGGAAGACCGAGGGCAATGCCTTCGAAGGCCAGCCGATCCGGGGAGACACCGTCTCGGCCCGGCGTCCGGACATGAAACCGGCCCAGCAGGGGCAATACTGGATCGGCACCTACGAGAAACATGGCGACGATCGCCTGGGCGTGCTGACCAGTGAGACCTTCAAGCTGACGCAGCCGTGGGCGAGCTTCCGGGTCGCGGGCGGCCCGTGGCCGACCACCCGGGTGGAGTTGGTTGACGTGGGAACCCAGAAGCCGCTCTTCCAGGCGAGCGGTCAGGAGAGCGAGACCCTGCGCCCGGTGGTGGTCGATCTGTCGAAGCACGTGGGCAAGGACGTCTTCCTGCGGGTGGTGGATCAGCAGACCGGGCACTGGGGTCACATCAATTTCGATGAGTTCGCCCTGCACGCGACCAAGCCGACCCTGCCGGGCGAGATCTCCCTCGCGGAAATGCAGAAAAACGCAGCGCCGCCGGCGGATGACGTCCTCTTCTCCGGTCTTACCCCGGCCGAGGCGGCCTCCAAGGCCACCCTGCCGCCCGGGTTCAAGATGCACGTCTTCGCTGCCGAACCGGACGTGAAGCAGCCGATCGCCTTTTGCGATGATGATCGCGGCCGGCTCTGGGTGGCGGAGGGTTATACCTATCCCCGGAGACGTCCGGAGGGCCAGGGGATCGATCGGATCCTGGTGTTCGAGGACACCGATGGGGATCACACCTTCGACCAGCGCACGGTGTTCATGGAGGGATTGAACCTGGTCTCCGGGCTGGAGGTCGGGTTCGGCGGGGTGTGGATCGGTGCCGCCCCCAACCTGATGTTCGTGCCGGTGTCGAACTGGGATGATCCGAAGCCGGCCGGCGCGCCGAAGATCCTGCTGGATGGCTGGGATTATGCCGCGGACACGCATGAGACGTTGAACACCTTCAACTGGGGGCCGGACGGATGGCTGTACGGTTGTCACGGGGTGTTCTGCCCGTCGCTGGTGGGCAAGCCCGGTGCGGCACCGGCGGAACGGCAGTGGGTGGATTGCGCGGCGTGGCGGTATCATCCGGTGCGCCACACCTTTGAGATCTTTGCCGAAGGCGGCAGCAATCCCTGGGGGATCGACTTCGACGAGCACGGCCAGCTCTGGGCAGAGATGTGTGTCATCCCGCACTTGTGGCATCTGGTGCAGGGCGGACGTTACGAACGTCAGGGCGGCGAACACTACTCGGTCGGCGTGGAGGAGGTCCGCCGGAACCAACGCCACCAGCAGAAGTTCGGGGCACGCTCGAAGACCCTGTTCCCGTACTTCTACGAGGACCTCAAGATGACCGGCGACCATCTGCATTACGCCGGCAACAAGGGGCCGCATGCCGGCAATGGCCGGAGCGACCAGGCGGGCGGCGGGCACGCCCATGCCGGCATGATGGTTTACCTGGGAACCTCCTGGCCGGAGCGGTACCGCGGGAATCTCTTCATGGGCAACATCCATGGCCAACGGATCAACATGGACGTGCCGGAGTTCCGCGGGGCGGGTTATGTCGGGCATCACGGACCGGACTTCCTGAACTTCAACGATCGCTGGTCGCAGGTGTTGAACTTCCGCTACGACCCGGATGGGTCGGTCTATTTCATCGATTGGTACGACAAGAACCAGTGTCACCACAACAACGTGGACGGCCACGACCGGGGCAACGGCCGGATCTACAAGGTCGTGTACAACCGCCAGAAGAAGACGGCGGTCGACCTGGCGAAGCACAGCACCGACGAGTTGATCGGGTTGGTGGGTTCGAAGAATGAGTGGATGAGCCGTCATGCCCGCCGCCTGTTGCAGGAACGGGGAACCGACGAAGCCCAGCGTGCAACCCTGGCGGGCCAGGTCGTCGACGCATCCACCACGCCGGCGCGGATCCGGGCGTTGTGGGCGATGCACCTCGCCCAGCCGCTCACCACCCGGGAAGCCCAGCCGTTCCTCCAGCACAGCGACCCCTGGGTGCGCTCCTGGTCCCTGCAGTTGCTCGGGGAACCCCTGCCAGGTCTGGCCGCGGAACGCTGGGAGACCGACGGGGCCCGCGGCGCGATCTCGGGATTGGCGACGATGGCGCGGGACGATGCCTCGCCGGTGGTCCGCCGGCACATTGCCAGCCTGATCCAACGGATCCCGGCGAAGCACCGACTGGAGGTCCTGACGGCACTCCTCGGCCATGCCGAGGATGCAACGGATGCTCAGTTGCCGTTGCTGTACTGGTACGCAACCGAGGGAACCCTGGTGGAGGATCCGGATGTGACGGTCGATCTGCTGAAGGCCTGTCGGATTCCCAAGGTTCGCGAATTCATCGCGCGACGGTTGGCGGCATTGACGGTGGCGACCAGGTAAGGCGGGAGAGCGATGGGAACGACTGAACAAGGAACACGAATGAAGAAGGTACGTGGATGGATCTGTGCCGCAGCGGTGGCGCTTGGCGGGGTGGCGTTCGAGGCCAACGCGGCCGCTCCGGAGGCCATGACGCGGATGGTACGCGTGCTGGCCGAGTCCGAGGATGCCCAGCTCCAACTGGATATCCTCCGGGGCCTGAGCGCGGGTTTTCGCGGGCAACAACGGTTGCCCATGCCCGCGGGTTGGGAGCAGGTGGAGACGAGGCTGGGGAAAGGGACGAACGTGGAGGTGCGGAGCCTGGTTCAGACGCTGTCGTTGACCTTCGGAAGCCAAGGGGCCTTGAAGTCGCTCCGGGAGCTTGCCGCCGACCCCGCTGGGGAGGCCGGGGCCCGGCGCAACGCCCTCGATTCCCTGATGGCCACGAAGGATCCGCAGTTGGGTGGGCTGTTGCAGAAGCTGGTTTCGGACGCCGCGGTGCGCGGAACAGTGCTGCGTCAACTGGCGGCCTTCGACGATGCGGCCACGCCGGGGTTGATCCTCGGCGAATACCCCCGTCTGGGCGGAGTGGAGAAGCGGGATGCGTTGAACACGCTGGTTTCACGGGTGAGTTACGCCCGGCCGCTTCTCGCCGCGGTGGGAGGCGGGAAGGTGCCCCGCACCGACCTGACCGCCGAGTTGATCCGGCAGTTGCGCAACCTGAAGAACGCCGACCTGGAAAAGCAGATCGTCGAGGTCTGGGGCGTGATGAAGGACACCAGTCCGGACATGGCCAAGGAGGTCGAGCGCTACAAGGCGCTTTACTGGAAGGGCGGATCCACGCCGGGCGACGCGTCGCGTGGCCGGGTGGTGTTCAACCAGGTCTGCGCCCAGTGCCATCATCTGTTCGACTTCGGCGGTGCGGTGGGCCCGGACGTCACCGGTGCCAACCGGACCGATCTGGATTACCTGCTGCAGAACATCCTTTATCCGAATGCGGTCATCCCGAACGAGTACCGGCAGACGCTGGTGGAGACCAAGGACGGTCGCGTGATCAGTGGGATCGTGAAGGGGCAGGAGGGAGGCACCCTGCTGGTCCAGACGGCCAACGAACAGGTCCGGGTGGCGGTCGCCGACATCGCCTCGCGGGAACAGGCGGAGAATTCGATGATGCCCGAGGGATTGATGGCGCAGTTGGAGGAACAGGCCGTGCGCGACCTGTTGTACTACCTCGGTCGCCCCGGCCAGGTGCCGCTGCCGAAGTGAAGCCGGAGAAGTTCGAAGATTTCAGTTTCAAGGTTCAAGTCGTGAAGGGGGTTTGTCGGGGGTGCAGGCCGCCTGCCCTCAGGTGGCGATGTGAGAGCGCCCGCTGAGGGCAGCGGGCCTACACCCGGGACAGCAACCCTGCGATGAGCCCCGCCCTGGCCCGAGGTGAAGCCGTCCTTTGACATGCCGGTTCAATTCCAGAACACTCATGCATCAGATGAAGAAAATCGAAGCCGTCATCAAACCGTTCAAGCTGGAAGACGTGAAGGACGCCCTTCAGGAAGCGGGCATCCAGGGAATGAGCGTGGCAGAGGTGAAGGGCTTCGGTCGGCAGAAGGGCCACACCGAGGTCTATCGTGGTGCCGAGTACACCGTTGATTTCCTTCCCAAGCTCAAACTGGAGTTGGTCGTGGCCGATGGACAGCTGGATTCCGCGGTCGCCGCCATCATCCGCGGGGCCAAGACCGGCAAGATCGGTGACGGCAAGATCTTCGTCTCCCAGGTCGACGAAGCCATCCGCATCCGGACCGAGGAACGCGGCGAAGCAGCCGTCTGAGCGGGGACACCGGTGGCCCGCCGGTGAACAGAAGCTGGGACGGGTTGCCCACGAATCACACGGAGCACCCGAATCCTGCATTGGGAGGGCTGGGCATTCGTGTGTTTCGAGTGATTCGTGGGCCAATTTCTGCGGGACGGATCGGAGGGACGAGTTTCACGAGTCCCAAACGTTCCACCAGTCCCGAACCGCGGATTCACGGACTCGCAGAGCTCATCCCTCCGGAGCCCTCTCTCACGCTCCGGCCATCCGTGCGATGGCCTGGGCTGCGGCGACCGGATCCGCGGCCGCGTAAATGGGACGTCCCACCACCAGCCACGAGGCCCCGGCCGCCATGGCTTCCGCGGGGGACAGCGTGCGTTTCTGGTCGTCCGCCTTCTCGGTGCCCGTCCGGATTCCCGGGGTGACCAACTGGATCCGGGAGGGCAGGACGCTCCGGAGGCGGAGCAATTCCAGCGGTGAACACACCAGACCGCGGATCCCGGAATCGGTGGCGAGGCGGGCGAGTCTTTCCACCTGGTTTTCCACCCCGCCGGGGACGCCGGTCTCGGCGAGGCCGGCCTCGTTGAAGCTGGTCAGGACCGTGACTGCCAGCACCAGGGGAGCCGGTCGTCCCAGCGAGGCTGCCGTTTCCTGGGCGGACTTTTCCGCGGCCTGCATCATCTCGCGACCTCCGCCGGCATGCAGGGTGAGCATCTGCACGTCAAGCCGCGTGGCCGCGGTCACCGCCTTGGCGACCGTGTTGGGAATGTCGTGGAACTTCAGATCCAGGAACACCCCGACTCCTTCGGCACGGAGGGCCCGGACGATCTCAGGTCCGGCACTGACGAAGAGTTCCTTCCCCACCTTGACCGCTCCCACGTGGGGACCGACGGCACGGGCGAGGGCAAGGGCCTGGTCCGGATCGGGGAGGTCCAGGGCGACAATGATCGGATTGCGCATGGCCCGAGTCTCCGGAGTCCGGGCCAACCGCGGAAGGAAGATTTATTCCCACTCGGTCTTGATGTGTTCCTGCAGACGACGGAGGTCGGCCCGGTTGTTCGGTTCGGCCGCCACGGTAAAGAACTGGGCGCCCGACTTCGGGTGCTTCCATTTCCACCGTTCGATGTGGCCATCGGCGAATCCCAGATTGGCGGACGGACCGTGTCGGGCTCCCGGGATATCGAACCAATACTCGGAATAGACGCTCTCGGGAATCGGGGTGCCGAAGACCGAGTCGAGGATGGCGTCCTCGTGGGTGTCGATGAACGTGAAGAGGTCGGCGGGTGCGGGCCGCAGGATCTGGGTCAGCTTGCGAAAGGTCGGGGCAGCATCGCAGTGGATGGACTGGCTCAGGTTGTAGGACCGGGTGCGACGCGGGGCACTGACCAACGGAGTGTCGTTGGAATTCCGGACCCGTGACTGGTCGGAAGGGCAGAGGAAGATCGCCGTGGACCGGAGGTAGGGATAGAAGACGCCCGATTGCAGGTTGGAGGTCGTGAGGTCGTAGGGAGCGAGACCGGGTGCCCAGGAATTGGTGCGGAAGATCGGGGTCTTTTCGGCGACGTCGTAAACGTAGTTGTTGAGCGGCAGGAAATCGTGGTGCTCCGTGGCGTAGAGTTGGAGGGCCAGGTTGAGCTGACGCTGGTTGTTCTTGCAGGAAGTGGAGAGGGCCTCGCGCTTCGCACGCCCGAGCGCCGGCAACAACATTCCCGCCAGGATCGCAAGGATGGCGATGACGATCAGGAGTTCCACCAACGTGAAGGCCCGTGACCCAGCCCGGGGGCAGTGTTGGCGAGGGAAGATCTCTGCCATGGGCCTGACGATGCCTCCCGCCCGGGCGGCCCGGCAACTGCGCAGGCGGGGGGCCGCCTCCCTGGGCACTCAGTGCCGGAAGTGGCGATGCCCGGTGAACACCATCGCCAGGTTCCGCTCGTCCGCCGCCTGGATGACGTCCGGATCACGGACCGATCCGCCGGGCTGGATGGCGGCGGTGGCGCCCGCTTCAGCGGCGGCAATCAATCCATCGGGGAAGGGGAAGAAGGCGTCGGAACAGACGACACTGCCCTGGAGGCTGAGCTTGGCTTCCCCGGCCTTCCACACGGCGATGCGGCTGGAATCGACCCGGCTCATCTGGCCGGCCCCGATGCCCAGCGTCTGGGTGGCGTTGGCGTAGACGATGGCGTTCGATTTCACATGCTTCACCACGTGCCATCCGAAGAGCAGCGCTTCGAGTTCCGACGGCGTCGGAGCCCTTTTGGTGACCACGCGCAGGTCGGCGGCCGTCGTGGTGCGCAGGTCGCGTTCCTGCCACAGGTAGGATTCGGCACCGACCGACC
>CAMCFL010000165.1 GCA_945873715.1 Akkermansia muciniphila | reverse complement strand
TAGCCTGTCCCCATGGAAGAGCGACCGCAGGAAGTGGAACCCACGGCAGAATCGTACCAGTTGCCGCCGGTGTTCGTCGGGACGTTGTTCGCCTGCCTGCTGGGAGCGTTGGTTCCGGGCATCTACATGACGCTCGTTGCCGCCCCCGGCTATCAGGGCTCACCGATCTACGGACTGCTCCTGCCGTGGTCGCTGCTGCCGTTCGTCCTGGCGATCGCCGCCGGATGGGTCGGACGTGGCCTGGACCCGGCGCGGGCACTGCGGGTGTGGTCGGTGATCGCCGCGGTGATGGGATTGGTCGTTTACACCTACTACCTGCTTTTCCACCCGCGCGGGATGCGGAACATCCAGGTGTTCCTCTATCTGCCGCTCTGGCAGTGGCTGATGATGGCGCGGCCCATGATGCGATCGGTCCTGGCTGGCCGCCATCGGACCGCAGCCACGCGGACGTCTTCAGAGGAGGCTCCGTGACGCAGCCTTGGCGGGGTTTTATCCGCAGATGGCGCAGATGGCGCAGATCATGAGGGCCGGAAGGGGCATCCACGGATCCACGTTGGATCGGTGGCTCAGGATCGTGGATTCGTGGATCCGTGGATGCCAACTCCGTTCCCACGCCGTGGAAGGGTGTGACCGCCACGTCCCATCCGTTGCGCCGTGGTGGTGAACCCCTGAGGTCTCAAACCTGTTTTCGTGGCGGTTGTCCCGGCAGGATCTCGTTCACGGATCGTTCGATGGTGGCGCAGAGATCTTCCAGCGGCAGGTCGTTCGGGTCCGTTCCAAAGGGGTTCTCGATCTCTTCGGCGATCAGTTCGAGGCTGGCGAGCGCGTAGAAGACCAGCACCACCACCGGCACCACCAACCAGCCCAGCGTCACGCTGTAGCTGATGGGCATCGTCATCACGTAGATGAAGATGAACTTCTTCAGAAACACGCTGTAGGAAAAGGGAATGGGCGTGTTGCGGATCCGTTCACAGGCACCGCAGACCTCCGCGAAGTTGCGCAGGTCCGCATTCACCAGGAGCAGACGGTCGGTGGGCATTCCCACGCGGACGAGTCGCTGAAGGATCGCCAACGCCACCTGGTTGGGCACGTGCCCGGCGGGATTGAGCTCCAGTCCGGTGCACGGGGTGGGGAGGGCTTCAACCGGTGCGGCGCGCAGGTGGTTCTTCAAGGCCACCGGGAAGTAACCGAGGGCCGCCCGAAAGAAGGCCTGATCTGCGGGATCGGGGAGAAGGACGGCCAGTTGGATGGCGAGGTTCCGACTGCTGTTGACCAGGGATCCCCACAGCTTCCGGGCCTCCCACCAACGGTCGTAGGCGGTGTTGGTGCGGAACACGAGGAGCATCGAGAGCGCCAGCCCGAGCAGGGTGTGAACGACCGAGACATGGCGGATGCTCGAAAGATCCGAGAGATGGAAGTAGGAGACCTCAAGCAACTCCACCAGGCCGCAGTAGATCGCGATGCAGACCATCACGGGCAGCAGGCGGCGGAAGGTGTCGGCCTTGTGGAACTGGAAGATGAACGAGAACCAGGCTTTTGGATTATACTGGATCATGATGAACGTCGGAGAGCCGGGCTGCGCCGCGGGGTGCATTTGTAGGCCGCCTGCCCTCAGGCGGCGATGAAGCAACGCCCGCTGAGGGCAGCGGGCCTCCAGTGGGTGACGACAGGCTCAAGATGCGCCCCGCGCCGCGGACCAGTCCGAACATCGGTAGCATCCGGAGCAAGCTGGAGGAAAGGGTCTGGGTTCAGGGCTTGATCACTTATTTTGCTGATTCGCAGCGTAAGAAATGATCATGCACCCGGCTTCTTGACCCCGTGAGGCATCCCGGTAGCATTCCGAGCTGAACACTTCGCCTTGAAGCTGACCTGATTCCCGAATCGGAACGGGCGGTTTTGCGGCAATTTTTGACAGGATCATCGATGAGTGAAGCAGCTGTAGCCACCTCCGCGGGTGGCCAACCCACGGTCTCGAAGATTTCCGAAGCCGTGATTCGGATCGCGGGTAATTCGCAAGACGGCATTCAGGCGATTGGCGGGTTTATGGCCCGCCTCGCCGGTCGGAGCGAGCAGGAGGTCATGACCTTCATGACCATTCCATCCACCATCTCCGGTGGCCCTTCGATCTTCCAGGTGCGCATCGGATCGGGCGAAGTGCTCTCGCCGGGTGACGAGGCCGACATGCTACTGGCCTTTTACGACCACAGCTACCTGGCCCACCTGAGCTCGCTGAAGAAGGGCGGGATCGTCCTGTACGATTCCGATCACCTGAAGCCGGAGGCGATCCCGGCCGAGAATCTTGCGAAGTACCGTCACATCGGCGTCCCGATCTCTTCATTGACCATCGAGGCCATCGGCGGCTCCGGGCGGGACAAGGGCAAGAACGTGTACGCGCTGGGTCTGCTGGCGCGGATGTTCGACCTGAACGTCGAGAAGTTGCACCGCCTGTTGCAGGAGCGGTTCACCGGCAAGGATCCGAAGATTGCCGAGACGGCACTCAACGCCTTCAATGCCGGTTATCATTACACCCTGGCCACCGCGACCGAACTGTTCCAGTTCCAGCCCGGCGAAAACGTCGGCCTTTCCCAGGTGGTCATGAGCGGCAACGAAGCCCTCGCCTACGGATTGATTGCCGCCGGCGTCCGTTTCGGTGCCGGATATCCCATCACGCCCTGGTCCGACATCATGGAGCTGTTGCGCCGGGAATTGCCCAAGTACGGCGGCCAGTTCCAGCAGTGCGAAGACGAGCTTGCCTCGGTTTCGATGGCGCTCGGGGCGAGTTGGGGTGGGCGTGTGGCGGTGACCGGGTCGTCCGGCCCGGGCATTGCGCTCAAGACCGAGGCGATCGGCTGGGCGGTCATGGCGGAAATGCCGTTGATCGTGGTGGACGTACAACGCGGCGGTCCCTCCACGGGCATGCCAACCAACATCGAGCAATCCGACCTGAACATCGCGGTCTTTGGCGGGCACGGTGACTGCCCTCGCGTGGTGATCGCGCCGGCGTCGGTGGAAGACTGTTTCTACTCGGCGATCGAAGCGGTGAACATCGCGCGGAAGTACAGCACGCCGGTCATCCTCCTGACCGATCAGGGCATTGCGACCCGGATCGAAGCCTTCAAGGAACCCGACCTGCGCAAGGTGGTGCAGGACATCTCGCCCGACTACACCGCGGTGACGGAGCACAAGCCCTACGATCTTTCGGCGCCGGATGGCATCACCCGCCACCTCGCCCCGGGCACGCGGGTCGCCAGCGGCAAGTATCCGGTGGTGACCGGTCTGGAGCACGATGAACTCGGGCACCCGACGGGATCGCCCAAGGTGCACTTGCAGATGACGGCGAAGCGTCGCAACAAGCTCAAGAAGCTGGCGACCGAACTGCCGGCCCCGGTGGTGTACGGTCCGCCTGAGGGTCAGGTGCTGCTGGTGAGCTGGGGCTCGGCCCAGGGCCCGGTGCAGGAGGCGGTCAAGGTGGCCCGTGCGGCGGGCCAGGCGGTCTCGGGGTTGCACATCAAATACATCAGTCCCTTGCCCAACGATCTGGACAAGATCTTCGAGGCTTTCAACCACGTGCTCGTGGTGGAACTCAACGACGAGGGCCTGAACGGCGTGGGCCAGTTCGGCGGATTGCTCCGGGCCCGTTATGCCGACAAGAAGATCCGCGGCATCACCAAGAGCGACGGTCTCACCTGGAAGATCCGCGAGATCCTCGACCGGATCGCTGCGATGACGGCCTGAGTCCTGACGAAATCCTTTTCTGATACGAATATGAGCGAGATGGCCTTTCCGTTCGCCGTGCTTCCGCGCGGCGCCAACACCAATGCGACGCCGGTGGCGCCGCTGACCGAGGCGGACCGCAAGCCGCTGACCAAGAAGGAAGTGTCCGCCGATCACCCTACGTGGTGCCCGGGCTGCGGCGACTTCTCCGTTCTGGCGCTGTACTTCAAGCTGATCGAGAAGCGCCGCATGTTTCACGAGAAGATCACGACCGTGGCCGGCATCGGTTGCTCGTCGCGCTTCCCGTATTTCGTGCAGGCGCATGGCGCCCACTTCATCCACGGCCGCGCGCTTCCCTTCGCCTCGGGTGTGGCCCTGAGCCGTCCGGACCTGCACGTGTTCGTGTTCGGTGGCGACGGCGACGCGTTCTCGATCGGTGGCAACCACTTCACGCACACTGCCCGCAAGAACGTGAAGCTTACGTACGTGGTCATGGACAACAACGTCTATGGCCTGACCAAGAGCCAGACCTCGCCCACCTCGCCGATCGGCTTCAAGTCCAAGACCGACGTCTGGGGCGCGAAGGATCGTCCGGTGAACCCCATCAAGCAGGCGATCTGCGCCGGGGCGACCTTTGTGGCGCGGACCACGAGCACCAACCCGAACCATGTCCTCGCCATGATGGAACAGGCGATGGATCACGATGGGTTCGCCTTCATCCAGGTGCTCAGCGAGTGCACCGAGTTTTACGCCGGTGCGTTTGACCACGCCAACCCCCGCAAGGGCGGCACTTTCGCGGAGGTTCCCAAGGAACACGACGTCACCGACGAGTACGCCTCCTATCGCCTCGCCGAGGATCTCTCGCCCGGCAAGTTCGGGGTGTTCTACAAGACCCAGCGTCCGACCAAGAATGCCAACGAATGGCAGATCATCGCCGATCACCAGGCGAAGACCGTCGGCCTCGAACCCTGGCAGATCCTGAAGAAGAACTTCGACCGGATGAAGTAGGCCAACGGGGGGTACCGGTGGCCCGCCGGTCCATTTCCTGGGGCTCCACCACGCTTTGCGGGGTGGAGCCCTTCTGCTTTGACCGGGGGTACCGGCGGTTCGCCGGTACGGGCTGACCTGGAACTTGGGGCCTGGACCGGCAGGCTGCCGATCCCCCCGGCAGGGATTGGTCCTAAATAAAGGCCGCCTGCCCTCAGACGGCGGTGACTCTCCTACCGGATTCCCCAACGAAACGGATCGGTCTCGTCGATCAGCAGCGTCGCCTCGGCGTTGACGTGGGCGGTGCCGGTCACGACGGGGGCGATCGTCCCGGCGGTGCGATCGATCCAGCGGTAGCGTCCGACGAAGCGGCTGCCGAGGATGCTCTCCTGGATCCAGGGTTGGTCCTCGGCGAGTTTGTCGTCGGCCGCGAGGCAGGCGAGTTTGGCGCTGGTGCCGGTGCCGCAGGGGGAACGGTCGTAGGCCTTGCCAGGGCAGAGCACGAAATTGCGCGAATGCGATCCGACGCCACCGGGACCAAACAGTTCGACGTGATCCACCTCCGGGTAACCCTGGGCGTTGACCGCCTGACGGATCCGCCAGGAGTAGTCGGTCAGCGCTTCCACGCGGGCCAGATCGAGCGCCTGCCCGTGGTCGCCCACCAGGAAGAACCAATTGCCGGCCCAGGCGACATCGCCGGTGACCCGACCCACGCCCGGCACGTCGATGGTCGCGGCCTTCACCTTCCGGTAGCTGGGGACGTTGGCGACCGAGACGGAACCACCGGCGTGCAAGGTCGCCGTGACCGGCCCGACGGGGGTATCCAGTCGGAGATCCCCGGGTTGAAGCCGACCCAGGTGCGCGAGCGTCACCGCCAGTCCCATGGTACCGTGCCCGCACATGCCCAGGTAACCGACATTGTTGAAGAAGATCACCCCGGCCTGGCAGGTCGGATCCGACGGCGGCACCAGCAGCGCCCCGACCATCACGTCGGATCCACGGGGTTCGTTGACGATCGCGGAGCGGTAGTGATCGAACTGCTCGCGGAAACGTCGGACGCGATCGGCTAAAGGGCCGGTGCCGAGGTCGGGGCCGCCGTCGAGCACGACGCGGGTGGGTTCGCCGCCGGTATGGGAATCGAGGACGCGGATCTCTTGCATGGGGTCCGTTCAGCCAAAAGCCAGAGCCTTATCCGCAGATGGCGCAGATGGCGCAGATGAAACAACCCATTCCTCGCCCATAGCCTCCATGCCAGAAGGTTGATGGCGGGGCGGTTCTCCGTCTTGTCGTGCTTGGACCGCGACGAAGGCAAAGGGGAACCAGTGCCGGGTGCATCTTGGTTTGACGTGGTTGTAGGCCGCCTGCCCTCAGGCGGCGATGTGAAAGCGCCCGCTGAGGGCAGCGGGCCTACATCGGTGACAACAAACTCAAAGACGCCCCCCAGCGCTGCTGCGCAGGCTCAGGGCTTGCTGGTGATCCGATCGAACTCCACCCCGGTCTTCTCGGCGTAGGCGGCGAACGCCTTCTCGTGGAGGATCAGGACGGCCCGGGCGACGCTGGAATCGTCGGCGTGACCGAGGGGCCCGACGTGGTCGGGAATCAGATCCATCTTCTTGTGGGCGTAGGTGAGGGCGAACACCGCGGCGGCAAGGGCGGAGTAGGTCAGATCCTTGTAGGCCCCCTCGGCGACGTCCTCGACGGCGTCGGCGAGGAACTCCAACTGATCAATGAGATGGGGAAAGAGCGGGGCATTGATCTGTGCGAACTCGACCTTCCAGAGGGGAAGGTTGCGGAGGACCTTCTCCAGAGTGGCGGGTGTGACCTGAGCGGCTCCGTGGCTGACGTAACTGGCGATCTCCGACATGCGGCCCGCAGGCTATCAGCGGTCTTTGCGTTGTGCAACGAGGGGGATCACCCCATCATCCGGAAGGAAGCATCGTGAATTCGTCACGGTTGTAGGCCGCCTGTCCTCAGGCGGCGATGAGGAAGCGCCCGCTGAGGGCAGCGGTGGCGCATCTTGACACTGCCCCCGCCTGAGACGGCGGGTGTGCGGTACGCCGGAGGCGTTTCAGTGATTAGCCCGGGGTACCACCCCGGGTCAAACGCCCCAAAAGAATCTCCCACCCCGGAGGGGTGGCAGAGCTTCAACCCCTCCGGGGTTGATGGGACTTTTCGCGCCCGTACCCGGGGTGGTACCCCGGGCTAATCGCTGCCATCCCTCC
>CAMCFL010000164.1 GCA_945873715.1 Akkermansia muciniphila | reverse complement strand
GAGCCGGGGGGACGGGTGAAGGTGTTGACCGACGAAGACCACGACGGACGGTTCGACCGATTCACCGTGGTGGCTTCCGGCCTCCCGTTTCCCACTGGCCTGATGGCGTGGGAGGAGGGTGTGCTGGTCTGTGCCGCACCGGAGGTCCTGTGGTTCGATGGCGCGGGGAATGGGCGCGAGGTGCTGCTGGGTGGCTTCGCCACCCACAATTACCAGGCGCGGGTCAACGGTCTGCGCTGGGGTCTCGATGGATGGGTCTACGGATCCGGCGGCCTCTTCGGCGGGCGGATCCGCAGGGCGGGGAGCGCGACCGAGATCGACGCGTCCGGCCGGGACTTCCGTTTCAAGCCCCGGGCAGCGGGCTTCGAGGCGCTCCCCGGCGTCAGTCAGCAGGGGCGAGTGCGCGACGATTTCGGCGAGTGGTTCGGCAACGACAACGGCAGTCTGCTCTGGCATTACCCGCTCCCGCCGGATGCCGCTGCACGGGGCATCGAGCCTCCCCAGGCCCGGATCGGGGTGAACCGGGACGATCAACGCGTCCATCCCACCAGCGTCACGCTCGCGCGCTTCAACGATCCACACACCGCCAACCAACTGACCAGTGCCTGCGCCCCCGAACTGTACCGCGACACCGCACTTGGTCCCGCCTACGCCGGCAATGCCTTCGTCTGCGAACCGGTCCATAACCTGATCCGACGCGCCGTGCTCACCCCGGAGGGGATGAGCTTCGCCGCCCGCCGGGCGACCAACGAGGTCCACTCGGAGTTTCTCTCCAGCTCCGACCCTTGGTTTCGTCCGGTGGAAATCCGGACCGGGCCCGACGGTGCGCTCTGGGTGGTCGACATGTATCGCTTCGTGATCGAGCACACCCGCTGGATTCCGCCCGAACGCCTCCAGAACCTGGATCCGCGGGCGGGTTCGGATCGCGGCCGCATCTACCGGGTCCGCCGGCGCGACGACCCGCTCCGCCCCCTGCCCACCGTGCGCGGGGATCGTCCGGCGGAGTTGGTGTCCCAACTGGGATCGCCCAACGGGGTGATGCGGGATCTGGCACATCGCGAACTGCTCGTCCGTCGGCGGTCATCGGCCATGCCCACGGCGTCGTCGCTGCCCCTCCCGGCGATCCGACGCCTGCTGGATCCCGCGTTGGATCCTGCGATCCGCGCGCAGGCGGCCGCGGTCCTGTCCCAGGTGGACCAACTCCGGATGGCCGATCTCGCGCGGTTGCTGGACGCCAGCGACCCCCGCCTGATCCGATTCGCGCTGGGCCTGCTGCCCACCGAACCGGCCGCTCTGGAACTCCTGCGGTCACGGTCGGCGACATGGGCTTCCCAACCTTCCCTTCGCCTTGCGCTCGCCTGCGCCCTCGAGCGCCATGCTGCCGCAGCGGCCGGTGACGTGGCCTCACTCCTCCTCGATCATCCAAACGATCCCTGGGTGCGGGCGGTCGCGCTGCGGGTCGCTGCGAATCATCCGGAAGAGTTGGCCGCCCTCCTGATCGCACGGCCGGAGTGGATGCGGGACGAGTCGGGCTTCGGTTCCGTGGTCCTGGATCGACTCGTCACCGGCCGCAATCCCAACGCCCTGTCCGCCCTGATCCTCGCGGTCCCCGTCACGGCAGATTCGCCGATGGCGGCCCTCGGCTGGATCGCGCGCCTCCCATCACAGGCCGAGCTTCCGCTGCGACCGGCGGCGCAGACCCGAGTGAAGGGCTGGCGACGCGAACTCATTCCCCTGGCACCCGGGATCGCAGCGAATCCCCGGCTCGGCGTCGCCGAACGGACCGCCGCCTTGCTCATCCTGAGCCAGGCCGCCGTCAGCGATCCGACCGAAATTCCCCGGCTGGTCGGATTCCTTGAGACCGATCTTCCCGATGCGGTCCGTGGCAGCCTGGTGCAAGCCCTCGCCCGACTTCCGGGCTCCACCGTCCCCGGCATCCTGCTCGGCGACTGGTCGCGACTCCCGCCGCGCAGCCGGTCCGAGCGGATCCATCTGATCCTATCCCGGCCGGCCTGGTGTGGTGAACTGCTCGGAGCGGTCCGCGAAGGCCGCGTCCTGCCCACGGAACTGACCGTCGCTCAGCGGGAACAATTGAAGCGACACCCGGACGCAGCCCTCCGCGAACTTGCCGGGACGCTGCTACCCGCCGTGGCTTCCAACCGAGGCGAGATCCTTGCCCGCTTGCGTCCGGCCCTGGCACTTGAAGGAAACGGCGCGCACGGCGCTCCTGTCTTCGATCGCCTATGCTCGTCGTGCCATCGCGTCCGGGATCGGGGCCATGCGGTCGGGCCAGACATCAGCGTCTATCGCACGAAGGCTCCGGAGGATCTGTTGGTGGCCATCCTCGATCCGAATGCCGCCGTCGATGCCCGAAGCTCGGGATACACGGTCCGCATGAAGGACGGACGCGAATTGACCGGAGTGATCGCCGACGAAGCCGCCGCGGGGTTCACGCTCCTGCAACCCGGCGGTGGCCGAGACCGCTTCGCCCGGACCGAGGTGGATCGACTGGAAGTCGCGCCGCGCTCGCTCATGCCGGAGGGTCTGGAGGAAGGAATGGAACCGCAGGACCTGGCCGACCTGATCGCCTGGCTTCGCCGTTCTCCCGCGGTGTTCGGGGCCGCCGACCCCGCCGGGCAGAAGGCCGCCCTTACCCGCTGGCACCAGTCGGGTCCCGCCTCGCTCGAACGTCCCGGCGGTTCCAACCCGCCCCTTTCCTACCCCTCCTGGCTGGGAACGATGCCCCTCCACCTCTGCCGGCAGAATCTCGGGCAGGATCGAATGTCCTGGGAGTCCACCGTCCCACCGGGAACCGGTCGGGTCATCCTCCGATGGCCTGCCGCCATGGGCTTGCATTCGACGCCCAAGGGGCACTTCACCTTGAACGTCGAGGGCCAGCCCGCCCTCGACTTCGACGTGAGCCTGGAAGACGTCGAATGGACCGCCGCCAGTGCCCAGATCGTCCTGCGCTACCGGGTCGAGGAACGAAATGACGAGGACAGCAACGGAATCCTGGAACTGGAAATGGATCGTGCGCGGATCCCGGCCGACGGCCGCCTCCGGATCTCCATCCAGGCTTCCAACAACGGAAGCCAGCGCTGGTTCGGCGTCTATGCGATCCCCCCGCCATGACCCGGTAGGCGACGAGGTAACAAGGCTCATTCTGGCCTGGCGGGAGACGTGCTTGGAGTGCCTCGAGAGGTGACCGCCCACGAAACACACGAACCACACCAAACCAAAGCAAGAATCTGTGCGTTTCGTGTGTTTCGTGGGCAAACCGTTTTTGAGCCCCAGCCCATCCACGTTCCCCGCGGGAGACGACGGAGGGAGACTTTGATCTTCGGAGGCCCTTTGGGACTTCAAGCCCCACCTCGGTGCGGGTAGGATCCCAATGTAGTTTCCGTCTCCACCTCACCTTCGATCCTGATGTCCGAATTCAAGGACTACTACGCCAGCCTGGGCGTGCCACGCGATGCGCCCGCCGAGGACATCAAGAAGTCCTTCCGCAAGCTTGCCCGCCTGTACCATCCGGACGTCGCCAAGGACAAGGCGACCGCTGGAGAAAAGTTCAAGGAGATCAACGAGGCCTACGAGGTGCTCGGGGATCCGGAGAAACGTCGCAAGTACGACACCCTGGGACCCGACTGGAACAGTCGTGCTTCGGCTGCGCCGCCTTCCGGCGGACGCCCCGGAGGCGGGCCATCGAACTCGCAGGAGTTCCGCTTTGGCGGCACCGGATTCAGCAGTTTCTTCGAGGAAATGTTCGGTCATGCCAATGGCTTCGAGAATGCCCGCACCGGCAATCGATCCCGCCGGGGACCCGGCAGCGCCGCACAGCGCGGAGAGGACATCGAAGGCGACCTGTTGGTGACGCTGGACGAAGTCCTGCGCGGCTCCATCCGCAGCATCTCCCTCGAGACGGTGGATCCCCGTACCGGCCAGACCGGCACGGAGACCTTCAAGGTCCGCATCCCCACCGGGGTTCACGAAGGGCAGGTCATCCGCGTGTCCGGCAAGGGCGGCAAGGGCATCGGCGGTGGTGCTCCTGGCGATCTCCTCCTGCGCGTCCGACTCGCGGCACATCCGGACTTCCGCTTCCAGGGTTCCGACGTCTTCCACGACCTGGATCTCGCCCCTTGGGAAGCCGTGCTGGGTTGCACCGTCGACGTGCCCACGCCCAGCGGCTCGGTCTCGGTCCGCATTCCCGCGGGAACCGGGCGTGGCCGACAACTCCGCGTCCGGGGCCACGGGCTTCCTGCCGGAGCCGACGGAGTGAAGGGCGATCTCTACGTGACGGTCGACGTCGTGCTTCCCAGTGACCTGACCGACGCCGAGAAGGGCCTATGGGAGAGCCTGCGCGACGGCTCGCGCTTCCAACCGCGACCGCGGACGTAAGGAGACTCTGACTTCCAGTCGGACGCGACCCGACCCACGGCCCACGCCAGACCAGTATGAGCCTCGTTACCTCGTCGCCTACCCGTAGGCGTCGACGTAAGGAGACTCTGACTTCCCTCCCGAACCCAACTCTGCATTGACGCGGACGGGGATCCCGGGTCAAACCCACGGGACATGTTCCCCGTTCATTCTGGTTTGCGGCTCCGCATGGCCGTGCTGGCAGCCGTCCTGCCGTCCTTCCTCCAGGCAGCTGGACCGGCGTGGGTCCTGTCCGCCAATGAGAACAAGCTCGATCTCGCCACCGGGAGTCAGCGGGTTTTCCAGGATGCGGCACCCGACACCCTCACGCTCCTGGACTTCGCGGTATTCCCGCCCCGGACCCGGCACCTGACCAACGTGCCCAACACGGTCCTGGGGCCGCCTTCCAACGTCACCTTCAGCCCGGACGGCCGTTACGCGTTGGTTGCCAATTCGATCGTTCTGGATTCGTCCCGGACCAATGGATGGAGGCCCAACCGACACATCCACATCCTGGATCTGGCACAGGATCCCCCGGCCCTCACGTCCACGACCGACACCGGCCTTCAACCCTCGGGAATCGCGTTCACCCCGGACGGTCGTCACGTGGCTGCTGCCAATCGCGCCGACGGAACGGTCTCGGCCTTCGCCTTTGCCAACGGTCAGTTGCGACACGTGGAAGCCATCCCGATCGCGGATGCAGCCGCGGAAGTCGCGGACGTCGCGTGCAGCCCGGATGGGCGTTGGGTGGTGGCTTCCATCAACAAGACCTCGGTCCTGGCGGTCTTGCGATGGGAGGGGGACCGACTGGTCGACACCCTGCGGCGGATCTCGGTCTACGGGCGCCCCTACCGGGTCCGGTTCACCCCCGATGGACGCTTCGTCCTGACTTCCGGGGCGGGGGCCGGCAACGGCGATGACCTCGACGCGCTCTCCATCGTGGCGGTGGAAGGGGATCGCTTTCGCACCACCCAATACCTGCCGCTTGCCTCAGGACCGGAGAGTTTTGAACTCAGTCCCGACGGGAAGTTGGGAGTCGCGGTGCTGATGAACGGATCCAATACCGCCCCCGGCGGCCCGCGCTACCGGGATCACGGGCTCATCGTGCTGTTTGGTCGCGATGGCGACCGGTGGGTACATCGCCAGACGCTCCCCACCGGCCGGATCCCCGAAGGGGTGGTCTTCACTCCCGATGGCCGGCACGTCGTCGTGCAGTGCCATCCGGATCGGGAGTTGCGTGTTTACCGGGTTGCCGGTTCCCGTCTGAAGGAAACCGGCGCTCGCATCCCGGTGCCCGGGATGCCCTCGGGCATGGCAGCAGGACCACGGTAGCGGTCGGGGCCGCCGGATGCCTTACTCGGCGTTGACCAACTTGACGGCACCAATGCCGCCCGGATTCCAGCTGGTGAAGAGGATGTAGACCTCGCGCTGGTCACCGGATCCAGTGACATACCAGCAGGCATCATGGAGATGCTGGGCAAAGGCGTAGCCGAGTTCCTCCTTGGGCTTGATCGTGCTGAGGACCACCTTGCGCTTCGCATCGATCACGTACAGGGGACCGGGCGTGCCCTTGGGACCGTCGAGGCAGGCGGCCAGCACGTAATTGCCCCAGACATCGACGTCACACACCGTGCTGCCCGCCGGCAGGCCCTGCACCTCCAGGACCCGTCCTTCCTTCACCGACCAGTGATGGACCTGTGCCTCGGGCCGCGCCGAGATCAACAGGTTGCGACTGGCAGCATCAAAGGTGATGCCGTGCGGGGTCTGGGAGAGCGATTTTCCCCCGTGGAACTTTCCGCGGAACTTCAGGGGATCGACGTCGGCCGGCATGAAGTACGCCTTGCCGTATCCATCCGTCACCCAGAGCGTGCCGGATTCACCGAAGGCGACGTCGGTCGGGGCATAGCCCTTGCCATCGGTGTAGGGCCCGCCGGGCGGAATCGCAACCTTCTGAACCTTTTGAAAGCTGGTATCGGAGACGTACACCTCGCCCTCGACATTGTCAGCGGCCGCCACCAGCGGGGCCTTGCCCGGCCGCGAAAGGATATCGGCTCCATGGAGGTTGCCCTTGCGCAAGGCAGGGTCACCATTGATCACCCAAGACGACATCAGCCGGTTGCTGAAGCCGACAAACCCCACGTTCTCCAACCCCCAGTACACCACGTCCCGGGTCGGATCCACCACCAGGGTACCGTGCGCCCCCTTGAGCACCGGAAGCGCCTGGACGGGAACCGGCATGGCCCCAACCACGGGCGAGAAAGCCCAGTATCCCTGACCGCTCACCGGAACGTCCGCCCGCTTGACCTTGGCTCCGGTCTGTCGGATGGGGCCGGATGCATCCACCACGAACGGCAAGGGCTTGGCCGCGGGGGGATGGTCGTGGGAATGAGGAGCGTCGTGGGCCGCGAGCGGCAGGATCAGGGCCAGGGCGGCAGCAGCGAAGAGCGCACCGCGAACGGGGAGGCAGGGGGCAGGTTTCATTGGGGAGGAGTCTTTCAGATTCCCCCGATCCGGCG
>CAMCFL010000163.1 GCA_945873715.1 Akkermansia muciniphila | reverse complement strand
CGCTGAGGGCAGCGGGCCTACATTCGTGGCAACAAGCTCAGGATGCACCCCGACCCCAGCCCACCTTACCCGTGAATTGACAGGTAAGGCGCGGCCTTCGATCCTTCCCCCGTGGCATCCATTACTCTGACTTCAAAGCGGCAGGTCACCTTTCCCCGGGAGACCTGCGAGGCGATGGGGCTCAAGCCAGGTGATATCGTCGACCTCGAATCCCGTCAGGAGGCGGGAGCGAGAATCTGGGTGTTGCGCCCCCGGACGATCCCCGACCGGAAATGGTTGGCATGCCTGGGATCCCGAGCGCAGAAGGTCACCGACCACTCGATGGAAGCCGTCCGTCGGAGCATTGCCGCGGGTCGCAAGGGCCGGCCATGAAGGTCGGTTTGGACACTTCGGACGTCCTGCGATTGCTCCTGGGTGAACCGCCAGAGCAGTCGACGCGAGCCGTGGCGTTTCTGGATGACGTCCGGCGACGTGGCGACCAGGCCGTCATTTCGGATTTGGTGGCGGCCGAAACGTACTTCGCGTTGCAGCATCACTATGGAGTCTCCAAACGGGATGCCTTGATGGGGTTGCGACGCCTGCTGTTGGACGGTGAGATTGCGCCACTTGGAAGTCTTGCCGAGGTGTTGGCCGTGGACGGTCTGGCGACGGCAAAGCCGGGGTTTGTCGACCGCTTGATCCATGCGGCTTACCTCTCTGGCAGCGCGGAAATGGCCAGCTTCGAGAAGGCCGCCGGCAGGCTGCCGTCGGCACGAGTTATTTGATCTGAAAGCAAGCCTGTGGCAGCGCCCGCTGAGGACAGCGGGCCTACAACCGTCACAACCGATTCAAGACTCAGCCTGGGGCCGCACATGCCGCCTATGCGGTCGCCTCGCCTCGGTGCATCCTTTGGCCATGCCGAAATCCGTCCGTCTCTTCATCAAGCCTGGATGCCCGTGGTGTGACGAAGCCATCGGCTGGCTGGACGAGAAGGGGGTCCGCTACGAGAAGCTGGATGTCATCCGCAATGCCGTCGCCCGGCAGGAGATGTTTGATCTGACCGGTCAATCGCGCGCCCCATCCATCGACGTGGACGACCATATCCTGGCTGATTTTGGAGCGGACGAACTGGAAACATGGTGGAAGAAGATGGAGTTCGACCGGTGAAGAGGTCGTTCCACGCCCAGAATTGGCGTGAAGATCCAGCGATCGACGGCCATCAATGAAGGAACGAATACGATGAATCATCATGCGCCGAACCACGACCATCTCGCCCTGACCCGGCGCGGATTCCTGGAGCAATGCGGCATGGGCATGGGTTCGCTCGGGTTGGCGTCGTTGATGGGTTCCCTCGGCCAGTTCTCGCCCCGCGCCCGGGCCGACGTCCCGGCCGCCTCCAGCCTGACCAATCCCCTTACACCGCGGCAGGCGCAGTTCCCGGGACGCGCCAAGCGCGTGATCCACATCTTTGCCAACGGTGGACCGTCGCACGTGGACACCTTTGATCCCAAGCCATCCCTGGATCAGTGGCACGGCAAGGAGATTCCCATCCGCCACCAGACCGAGCGCCGGACGGGTGCCGCCTACCGGTCTCCCTTCCAGTTCCGGCAATACGGTCAATCCGGCATTCCAGTCTCGGATCTCTTCCCGCACGTCGCCCAGCACGTGGACGACCTGTGCATCATCCGCTCGATGAAGGCGGATGTCCCGAACCACGAACCGTCGCTCCTGCTGATGAACTGCGGCGAGGCACGCCAGGTCAGGCCGAGCTTTGGTTCTTGGGTCACCTACGGACTGGGCTCGGAGAACCAGAACATGCCCGGCTTCGTGGTGATGTGCCCCGGCGGGTATCCGATCCAGGAATCCCAGAACTGGCAGTCGGCCTTCCTGCCTGGCGTTTATCAGGGGACGTACATCAACACCGCGCACACCAAGATCGAGCGGTTGATCGAGAACATCACCAACCAGTACCACTCACTGCCCGAGCAGCGCGCCCAACTTGATCTCCTGGCCCAACTCAACGAGCGCCATCAGCGCGCCCGTGCCGCCGATTCGCAACTCGAATCCCGCATCCAGTCCTTCGAGCTCGCCTACCGGATGCAACTCGACGCCGCCGACGCCTTCGATATCGGCCGTGAACCGGAGCACATCCGTAAGCTCTACGGCGAGGGCACGCAGGCACGGCAACTCCTCATCGCCCGACGCCTCGTCGAGCGCGGCGTCCGTTTCGTTCAGGTCTGGCACGGATCTGGCCAACCTTGGGACAACCACGACGACATCGAAGTCAACCACCGCAAGCTCGCCCGGGAGTCGGATCAGGCGATCGGCGCATTGCTCGCTGACCTGAAGCAACGCGGCATGCTGGAGGACACCCTGGTGATCTGGGGAGGTGAGTTCGGACGGACTCCCACCGTCGAGTTGCCCACGCCCGGGGCCAATGCCGGGAAACAGAACGGGCGGGACCACAACAATCACGGCTTCACCATGTGGCTCGCCGGCGGCGGGGTTCGGGGCGGAACGGTCTATGGGTCCACGGACGAATTCGGCTTCGCCGCCACCGAGAAGATCGTCCACGTCCACGATCTGCACGCCACCCTCATGTGGCTGCTCGGGTTCGACCACGAGAAGTTCACCTTCCGCCATGCCGGTCGCGACTTCCGCCTGACCGACGTCCACGGAAAGATCGTCCGCGACATCCTGGCGTAACCCGATTCCTCGGGGACTTCGCCTACGGCTTTGGCACCGCCGGCTTCACCCGTTCATCGACCACCTGGATCTGCGTTGGCACACGAATCCGGGTCCAATCAGCCGATCGCAGTTGGCGCGAACCCAGACCGACATGTCCCAATCAGAGATCACACCTCTTCCGGCTCCGCCCTGGAACAGGTTGGTCGAAGGGCGGGCCTTGGGGCGGATCTCCCGCACGGGCGATTGAATCTTTGCGAACGCGTCGACGGCCTTCCGGAGGGCGTCGGTGTTGCCGCGACTCTGGAAGGTCCACTGCCCGCCCCCGAACGGCGGTCCCTCGAAACCGCTGCTCCCGGGACGTCAGCGCGACGTAGTCCTGGGTCCCCACTGGCCAACCGGGATCGTGGGTAGGCTCATCCGTTCCCACCCGGATCAACGCCTGCGCCTGCCACCCGCTGAGCAGCGCCCAGCATAGAGCCAGATCAAGAACCCGATTGGATGCCCCCCAACGGGAGACTCGCTTCCATGGCGTCGATGTCTTCATCCCTCTTCCTGACACCGGGCTTCCGATGCTCTTAGCCGGAATCCTCAATTCGTCCCGCGGAAGTACTGCTGCGGAAAGCCCTTGAGTCCCTTCACCAAGAGATCCGTGTGGATCAATGTCGCCTCGTGGCATACGGCGGTGGCGGTGATCAACCGGTCCGCCGGATCGCCATGATCCCAATCCCAGGAACCGGCCCGGACGGCAATCTGCCCCGTCACCGGGAGCAGGCGAAAATCGGCGATCGCCTCCTCCATCCACTCCTCTGGCGATGGGCAGGGGAGCCGTCCATGCCGCCATTTGTAGGCGATCTCCAGAATGGAAATGGGAGACAGACAGAAGTCGGTCACATCCGCCTCCAGCATCGCCTCCATCGATCGCGGCAACGGGAGTCCATGGAAACGTCGGAACCAGACTCCGGTATCAAGCAAGGCGCGCATTGGGTGGCTGTGGCGGGAAAGCCGGCGAATCAAGGTCAACCGCAGCAAACGCCTTTGGATCGAGCGGCCGTGCCGCCCTTCGCGGCCTGGGGCGAGCCCCAGACTTCAGAGCAAAGGTGAAGACCGCACCGTCGCGATGACGGATCTCGATGACCTCCCCTCCACGTGCCTTCGCAACAAACCGGGGGAACTCCCGAACAAACTCACGACCGACGACTTGCTCCATGACAGACAAATGACTGACATCACTGCAGGCCGCAAGAAGTGTCTGACCCAAGCAGTGAAATCTTTCACCTTTCCTCGGTTCCCCCTTGAAAGTCCCCCTCCCTCCGGCCGTCAATCTCTCCACATGCTTCTCCCCCGATCCGCGTCCTTCCAGCGCGCTGTCGCCTTGGCGGCGGCCTTTGCGTTCCTGCCCGCCGCGCTGGCTCAACTTCCCGGCACGATCTCCGGTCTGGCCACCCCGGTGAACCAGCTCAAGGTCGCCAAGGGATTCCAGGTCGAACTGCTCCACACCGTTCCCAAGAAGGAACAGGGATCGTGGGTTGCCATGACCGTCGACCCCAAGGGACGCCTCATCGTGTCCGATCAGTACGGCAAGATGTACCGGGTCGTCACCCCGCCTCCGGGCACGGCCGCCGGACTCCAGATCGAGCCGTTGAACATCGAGATCGGCCAGGCGCAGGGCCTCCTTTGCGCCTTCGACAGCCTCTACGTGATGGTGGCCAACGAGAGCTATCAGGGCCGCGGTCTCTACCGCGTCCGCGACACCAACGGCGACGACCAGTACGACGAGGTCAAACTGCTCCGCAAACTCGAAGGCGGCGGTGAGCACGGGCCCCATGCGATCCTGCCCTCTCCCGACGGCGCGACCCTCACCATCGTGTCCGGCAATCAGACCAAGATCACCGAGCTCAACTCCAGTCGGGTGCCCAAGCACTGGTCCGAAGACCATCTCCTGCCGCGCCTCTGGGACGGCAACGGGTTCATGAAGGGCGTCCTCGCCCCCGGCGGCTGGATCGCCAAGACCGATCCGGAAGGCAAGTCCTGGGATCTCGTGGCCACGGGATTCCGCAACGAGTACGACGCCGCCTACAATCGCGCCGGCGAACTGTTCACCTTCGACGCCGACATGGAGTGGGACATGAACACCCCGTGGTACCGGCCGACCCGGGTCAATCACGTGGTCAGCGGGGCGGAATTCGGCTGGCGTTCGGGTGCCGGAAAATGGCCCGCCTACTACGCCGACAGCCTGGGTGCGGTCGTCGATATCGGGCCGGGTTCGCCCACTGGCGTCACCTTCGGGTACGGCGCGAAGTTCCCCGCCAAATACCAGGAGGCATTCTTCATCTCCGACTGGTCCTATGGCAAACTCTACGCCGTCCATCTGAAGCCCGACGGCTCCGGCTACACCGGCACGAGTGAGGAGTTCATCTCCGGTTCCCCGCTTCCGCTGACCGATCTGCTGGTCAACCCGAAGGATGGCGCGATGTACTTCGCCATCGGTGGACGCCGCACCCAGTCGGCCCTGTACCGGGTGACGTACGCCGGCAACGAATCCACGGCCCTTTCAAAAGGCCTGCCCGGGGGCGGAGGCGAACGGGCCCAGCGTCGGAAACTGGAGGCGTTCCATGGGAAGCAGGACCCGAAAGCCGTGCGCGAAGCGTGGCCGTTCCTCTCGTCGAAGGATCGCAACCTGCGCTTCGCCGCCCGCATCGCCATTGAGTGGCAGCCGGTCGGTGAATGGCGCGAGCGCGCCCTGGCCGAGAAGGACCCGGTCGCTTCCACCCACGCGCTGCTGGCGCTCGCCCGGGCTTCCAGCCGCGACCCATTTCATCGCAAGCCCGCCGATGCCGCGGTGGATCCCGCCCTGCTGCCAAAGATCGTCGCCGCGATGGACCGGATCCGCTGGTCCAGACTCACGCCTTCCCAACAACTCGATCTGCTCCGCGCGTACAGCGTCGCGTTCACCCGCCTTGGGAAGCCCGATGACGTGACCCGTGCCCGGCTGGCGGCAAAATTCGAACCGTTGTTCCCGACCACCCGACGCGACCTGAACGCCGAATTGTCGCAGATGCTGGTCTATCTGGAATCGCCCAACGCGGCGCTGAAGATCGCGCCGGTGATGTTCAAGGCACCGACCCAGGAAGAGCAGATGGACTACGCACGGGCACTGCGAAACCTGAAGACCGGGTGGACGCCCGGGCTGCGCACGACCTACTTCGAATGGTTCCTCAAGGCCGCTTCATTCCGCGGGGGTGCCTCGCTCGCCGGGTTCCTGCGCGACATCAAGAATGACGCCGTCGCCACGCTGGGCGACGACGAGAAGGCCCGACTCGCGCCGGTGCTCAATGCCAAGCCCGTCATCAAGAAGCCGCTCGAAACCCTCCTCGCGGGACGTTCGACCGTGAAGGAATGGACCGTGGACGGCCTGGCTCCCGTTCTTGCCAAGGGCCTTTCGAACCGCAACTTCGACAAGGGCCGCGATCTGTTCGGTGCGGTGGGCTGCTTCACCTGCCACCGGTTCAACACCGAGGGCGGTGCTGTCGGACCCGACCTCACCGGAATCGCCGGACGTTTCTCCCCGCGCGACCTGCTCGAATCGATCGTCGAACCCTCCAAGGAAGTCAGCGACCAGTACGCTCCGATCATCGTCACCCGCAAGGATGGCGAAACGGTGGTCGGGCGGGTGGCCAACATGAATGACGACACCTTGATGCTGGCCACCGACATGACCGATCCCGGCGGCTTCACCAACATCAAGCGCACCGACATCCAGTCCATTGAGGCCTCCAAGATGTCGCCCATGCCGGAAGGACTGCTGAACACCCTCAAGGAAGACGAGATCCTGGACCTCACCGCCTTCCTGCTCTCCCGCGGCGACCGGAGCAACAGGATGTTCCGGTAAGGGGCGGAAGGAGTCCCCAGTTCCCAGTTCGCAGAAGCCAGATCAACCTGGGGATCGGCCACGGGCCGATCCCCGGTTCATTTCAGGCCCTCCATCCCGTCGGATTGCCTCGACTCAGTCGGCGTCGACGGCCCTGGCGAAGGACTCCAGCGAGGTGGCCGCGAAGGCGGCACGGACCATCCGCCGAAGCTGAGCTTCGTCCCGCACCCCCTCAATCCGTGCGCGGAGCGTTTCGGAGGGAGGTCCAAAGCGCTGGGTCAACCCCTCGACCAAAACCTCACGGAGTGCGGCAATCTGACCCTCCTGTCGGCCTTCTTCCCGGACCAATCGATCGTAGGTACTGATGTACGGCATACTCGTCTCCTGTTGTAGCTTTCG
>CAMCFL010000162.1 GCA_945873715.1 Akkermansia muciniphila | reverse complement strand
CCTCCATCGGTGACAACTCAAGCCGTACCCGCCTGGATCAAAGCCCCGGACCTTCGGCGCGTTCGCCGTCCATCTGGTAGATCCCGAGCAGGTAACCATTCTCGCTGAACTCACCGACCTTGAGAGTTCCCACCAGCGTCACCGCCTGGTCCATGACCGCCTTCGTCCCGTCCCCGACCATCTTCACCGTCAGGAATTCGTTGATCTTGGGCACCGCACCGAAACAGCACATCGACTGGTCCCGCATGAGCAGCATCTCGGTGACCTTCCCCTCCTTCACCTTCAGCGGGAGCATGAACCCCTTGATCGCGACCTTCCGCCCATCGAACCCCTTGATCGCCGCCGGAATCTGATTGGTATCGGGCGACGGCGGAGGAGTCGTGCCCGAGTACTCCGGAACGACGTAGTTGAATCCCGCAAGCCGTTCGAAGCCCAGTTCCAGCGCCCCACCCTTGGTGGTCGGCTCCGCCGCGACGACGGCATTGGTGGACTTCTCGACGGCCTTCGCCGGCTGGATCGGTTCCCCCCGGGGCGCGAGCGGCTTGATGGGCTCACCTCGAGGTGCCTTGGCAGCCGGAGCCTGTGCAAAGAGGATCGACCCAAGGACGGCCGCGCCCACAAACCCACCGCCGGCCTGCGCCCACGTTTTCCACAATGTACGTTCCATGTTTGCCTCCGTTCAGACTCCGATTCGTTCCCGCCAGACCTCCGTCTACTTCGCCGCCTTCACTTCAAAGGCCACATCCCCGAAATCCTTCCCTCCCAGATTGACCCCGGTGATCTTTCCCGAGAACGCCTTGGCCGTCTTCAGCCACTCGGCGGATCCCTCGAACTGGGAGGTGTCCCCCACCTTTTCCCCGGACGCCGCATTGGCCACCGCCGCCAGGACGAGGACCTTTTCCTGCCCGTCCACCGTTGCCCGCACCTGAATCATCGGTGCCGCGATGCGCACATATCCCTCGGCATGGGCATCAAGGACCCAGGCGGTCAGCTTGCCCGCAGCCGGGTCGGGAAGGATCTCGAAGTTGAACTGATGCTCGCCCACCTCGACCAGTTGCCCGCCGTTCTTCGCCTCATGAGCGTGGCCACCGCCGCCGGCGTGACCCGACTCACCGTCCTTGGAACAACCCGCCCCAAAAAGACCCACACCCACCACCAAAGCCAGTACCCAGGAGCGACGCGCGACCGGAATGTTCATCGGTCCACGCTAACGCCACCCGGTCCCGGAAGCAAAGCTTCGCCCCAACCGGATTTTGCCTGGGTGCCTCAGGCTTTCGCCTCGCTCCGGCTTCGCGCCAGCACCACCAATCCAAAGGCGGTCAGGACCGCGTTCAGCAGCAGCAGTTCGGTTCCGAAAACGTATCCGCCCAGCCAATCCTTCGAGTGCCTTGCCAGGATCCAACACGCCAACGGGGCCGTCACACAGACGACCGGAACCCAGGCACCTCCCACCCGGATCCGCGTCGCCAAGCCCAGCGCGAACAGGCCGAGGAGCGGCCCGTAGGTGTAGGTCGCCAACCCCATCACCAGATCAATCACCGGCATCTTCCCGGCTGCCCGGAAGGCCAGGATCACCCACAGCAACGCCATCGCAAACCCGAAGTGAACCCAGTGCCGACGTTGCCCCTTCTGGGCATCGGTCAAGTCGGTGCGCCCTTCAAGCCCCAGGAAATCGAAGCAGAACGACGTCGTCAGGGTCGTCAGGACCGAGTCGGCACTGTTGAAGGTCGCCGCGGTCAATCCCAGGATGAAGACCACCGCCGCCATCGTCCCCAGATGGTGCAACGCCAGTTCGGGAAACAATTGGTCGGAAATCTCCGGCAGGGTCACCCCGCGCTCCCGGGCGTACCCATAAAGCAGGACGCCCAGGGCCAGAAAGAACAGGTTCACCGGCACCTGCACCAATGCGAAGGTGTACAGGTTCTTTTTCGCGTGCCCGGGCGTCGGACAGGACAGGCTCTTCTGCATGTTGTTCTGGTCGAGCCCGGTCATCACCAGCGTGATCGCCGCCCCGCTCAGGAACTGTTTCCAGAAGTATCCCTTCGATCGCCAGTCCCAGTTGAACACCTGGGACAGCTCGCTCGACCAGACCCGCTCGCCCATCTCGAAAATGCCCAGCCCCAGATCCCTCCCGATGATCCCCAGGCTGAGCACCACCCCCAGCACCAGGAACAGGCTCTGGAAGAAATCGGTCCAGACCAGCGACTGGATGCCCCCCTTCAGGGTGTAGGCCAGCATCAGGACGATGATCCCCAGCACCGTCACAAAGAACGGCACTCCGAGCGCGTCAAAGACGAAGTGCTGGAAGACGTTCGCCGCCAGGTACAATCGGGCCGCCGCCCCCAGCAGGCGTGACAGCAGGAAGAAGCTCGCTCCCGTCTTCTGCGCCACCGGCCCGAACCGACTTCCCAGGAACCCGTAGATCGAAGTCAGGTTCAGCCGGTAGTACATCGGGATGAGCACCTCCGCGATCAGCACGTATCCCAGCACGTATCCCAGCACCATCTGGAAGTACGAGAAATGATCGACCGCCACCTTGCCTGGGACCGAGATGTAGGTCACTCCCGAGAGCGAGTCCCCGATCAACCCGAACGCCACCACGTACCAGCGCGACTGGCGGTTTCCCCGGAAGTATCCCGCGGCATCCGCGTTCCTTCCCGTCCACCACGCAATCGTGCACAGGGCTCCGAAGTACGCCCCCGCAACCGCCAGTATCAACCAAGGTGTCATGATCGCGCCGCCCACCATCGCCAAACCGGTCCGGCAAAACAGCCCCGAATCGTGCGGTGCCAGACGATCGGAGGGTCGCGCTTTCGAAGGGACGCGCTCCGCGAGTCCGAAGCTCCCACGATCGGTCGTGGGACTCGTGGAACTCGTCCCTCCGGAAGAACCAGCGCAAGCCCGCATTACTGGATCAATGGACAATGCATTCCATTTGTACAATGCAACGTCCTCCAACAAGTTGAAGCCATGACGCAATCCACCCTGACCGACCGATTCCAGACCACCATTCCGCTGGAAGTTCGGCAGGCCTTGAACCTGAAGCCCCGGCAGCGCGTTTCCTACGAGGTCCGCGACGACGGTTCGGCGGTCATCCGCCCGGTACCCCGGCTCGAAAGCCTGTTCGGCAGCCTGAAGTTGAAGCAACCGGCGGCCGACACTCGCACGGAGAAGCAAGCCGCCCGTAGAGCCATCGCGCAGGAAGCCGACACCGAGGGTCGCAAGTGAGCGCCGTCCGCTATCTGGTCGACACCAACCTTCTCCTCCGCTTTCTCACCGGCGAACCCGTGGGACAGGCGAAGGCCACCCAAAAGCTCTTCGAGCGTGCCGCCGCGGGGGAAGTGGTGCTGGACGTCTCCCCGGTGATCGTGGCCGAAGCGTTCTACACCCTGGTCTCCTTCTACAAAGTCAGCCGCGTCAGCGCGGCGGAGAAGCTCTCCCTGCTCCTTCAGCAGCATGGCGTCCGGATTCGCGACGAGGCGCAGGTATTGGGGGCCTTGAGCCGGATGGAATCCGCCAACGTCGGATTCGCCGATGCCTTCCTCGCCGCGGGGGCGATGGACCAAGGGGTCGCGGTGGCCTCGTTCGACCGAGATTTCGACAAGCTCAAGGTGCCCCGGTTCGAACCGACTGCCTGACGGCCGAGTCGCCGGGGCACCTCGGGGTTAACGCCCACATTCTGCGCCCCCGCCAGAACGAGGCCCGGCCGGATCAGAAATGAAATCCCCGGACTCTGCGCCGGAAGCCCCACGCGCGCCCGGGTCCACGGCCCAGAGCGAAGTCGCGCTCGGGTGGTAGGCCGGAAGCCCCACGCGCGCCCGGGTCCACGTCTGCCCCCGGTCGTGCGAGGTGTGGATGCCGCTGGAAGCCCCGGCGATCACCAACCCGTCATTGCCCGCCAGTTCCCACACCGGCGCTTCCTCCGTCAACTCGCAAGGATCCCGCTCCCGTCCGTGCCGGCAAAAACGCGGTGGCCCAGCGTCGCGAAGCAGAGGATCCGGACGGAAGCCGTCCCCGGAGTCGGGGCCGGCTGCCAACTCCGGGTCTGGTCCTCGGATCGAAACACGGAATGGTTCTCGGCCGCGGTTGCAACGCCGACGCACAAGGCAGCCGGAAAGGTCCGGAGCGCCCAGCGAAGAAGCCACGCGTTGAAGGCTGGCCGCAATTGGCAAATGCGGAACATGGGGAATGCTCGGATTCCGAGGCTCGGAGCCGGAAGGATGTTCAATGACGCCGCGTCCAGAGCGTTGGGGATTCAGGGTGCGACGTCAGCCGCCGCGGGTGGGGTTTTGGGGACTTCCCCACGGGCCGTCTTCCGGACCTGGTAGAGCGAGTACTGTTCATCCGCGAAGTCCTTCGGAAGCTCTCCTGGGGAATCCAGCGCGGCCAGCGTCAGTACTCCCCCCTCTAGCTTCAGGATCCCGAAGACCACTTCGCCAACGTGATCCCGATGGGACGCCGCCCGGATCGTAGCCTGGATCTCCTGCGGCTCGGTGCCGGGCGGCAGCGTGAACGTGGTCTCAAACCAATAGTTCGTGTCGCGATACAGTCGCAGCGAGTTGCCGGTGATGGTGATGGAACACGGTCGCTTCGGGCCATTGCCCTCCCGCCCCTCACCTTCCCAATGGCCTTGGAGACGGCGGAGGTCGGCGGCACCACGCGTCGGGGTACCCTGACAACCCGTGAACTAGGCCGCCAATAGCAACCCGATCGCTCCCGACCACAGCCTCGCGTCCAACACCCTTTTCATGGCGAATCCCTAGACCTCCCACCCAAGCGCGCCTCCACGGCCTGGGGACCATCCGGAACACCCAGCGAAGAAGCCAGCCTGCTCTTGCGTCCCGCTCGGCCGGTAGCGACCCCGGGCCCCTCCCGGGACCGCGGGCGTCCTCGCCCGCTTCCGCCCCCGCCTACGCTCCCCCGCGGCGGTCCTCCGCCCGGACGCCGGAGGCGTCCCGGAACGGTGCCGGCGGTCGCCCGACCACCGGTGCGCAGCCAAAGACCCCCATCGACCCCGGCGGGGTCGCGCTTCTTCGATCTCCGCCTGTCGCCTCACCCACGAGACGAAAGCCGCGTGCACCGCCTCCCGACCCACGAACTTCGCGGAGCGGCCGGAAGTGCGTGCAGCGTCAGCCGCCGCTTTCGCCCGCTCCGCCCCGTCGTGAGCAACGAACCCTTCCAGCTCGTGGTCCGCGCCGCGAGGGTTGGGCACGGATCCGCGCCGGGACGCTTCGCGGGGAATGAGAGATCGGGATTGGCGGGGGGAGGCGCGATCCCTCCGGGATCGATGGGGCCCGCCTGGGAGGTCCGGCGGTCGTTCGACCGCCGGCTAAGATCCGTGACGCCTCCGGCGTCCAGACCGGGACCCCCGTCCGTCCGCGAAGCGGCGGAGAAGGCGAAGACGTCAACGGCGCTGCACGGACTCCCGGACGCCGCCGCGCACGGGATCGGTCCGCTTGCAGAATGCGGTCCAAAACCGGGATGGTTTGCATCGCGCTTCTGTTTCGGCCCCTTCCCCGCCCATCCCTCTCGCGGGCGTCCTCGCCCGCCTCTCTCCTCTCTGCCCCCCCTGCGGCCAAGAACAGTCTCTCCACCCGGACGATCAAGGAATCTCCACGAAGTCGGTACTTACCCGGAGCCCGCGGTCGTCGACCATGGCGAGATAGGCCACCAACGGGCGGACGGCGGGCAGCATCGAAGTGACCATCGATCCTTCGAGTCGGGCCGGCGCGCTCACCCACCGACGCTGGTTCCAGGGACCGACATCGCTCGTGTAGCAAAGGCTGGCGGACTTGAGTGGGACCTTGGACACCACTCGCGTCCGGAGGAGATCCCCCTCCCGGATCAACGCTCCCGGCCTGGCCAACGGTGCCGTGCCGCGCAGGCGATGATCCACGAAGGCATCGACCTCCCCGAACGTCCAGATGTGACCGTGGGGAAGGTTGGTCACGATGGCCAGGTGACGCAGCTGACCTGGAACCAACCGGTAGGACTTCTGATAACTGTCGAGGGGATAGGCGAAATCCGTGGTGCCATTGAGGAACAGGATCGGGCAGCGGACGTCGTCGAGGTATTGGCTGGGATCGAACCGGCGCAACCATCGTTCCCGCGAGTCCGGAGCCATGCCGGCCAGCGACCCATCCTTCCAGACGCTGTTGTCCCCCAGGAATCCGCAGCCATAAACGGGGACCGCCACCTGGAAGCGGTGGTCGATCGAGGCCACCAGGCAGGTGAGGTACCCGCCCCAACTGATCCCGGTCAGCCCGATCCGGTCCGGGTCCACGTCCGGCAGCGAACGCAGCAGGGAATGGCCCCGGAGGACGTTCGCCACCGCATGATACGTCCACATCTCCCCCACCTCGGCCTCGGTGAAGTTGCGGAACTTCGTCGCATCCGCCTGGTCGGGTCCGCCCTCCGGCAATCTTCCGGCGGGTCCGTTTCCAGCCAGGTCCATGGCGAGTGCGACGTAGCCCCGCTTCGCCCAGTGTTCGGCCCAGTCGCGGAAGGCCTTTCCGCCGCCCCCGTGGACGAGAACCATGGCCGGCGATCGGCCAATCCCGGAGGTCGCCGGTCGGCCGAGGTAGGCGAAGACGCGCGTCGGCTTGCCCTGGAAGGAGGGGCCTTCATAGAAGATCTCCTCAACGCACCCGGTACGGGGCCCGGAGGTGAAGGCGGGGGTCCTCCAATGCGCAGGGGTGGTCCACGGATGGTCGGCATGGCGGGACGGCGGGATCGGGGCACAGGCCGACCACGCAAGCGCGAGACAACCAAGAAGGAACCAGCGGTAAGGATTCATCGGAGGGTAGTCTGGGCACGATGCCCCGGGAGAATGGGCCGGTCACGACGAATGTCCGCCCGCGCGAACGATGGGGCGCATCCTGACACTGCCCCCGATGCGCCATGCGAAGACCTCCGTCCCCGATGCGGCGACCGGACGCGGTGCACCTCCTCATCCCGGAGGGATGGCAGCGATTAGCCCGGGGTACCACCCCGGGTA
>CAMCFL010000161.1 GCA_945873715.1 Akkermansia muciniphila | reverse complement strand
ACTTGCGATTGCCGGGATCGTGGTCGATCTGACCTCGCTTGGCCTGATCTGGTATTCGTCCCGCAATCCGAAGGGGCCCTTGGTGGCCCTGCCGGGCGTGGGATGGCTCCTCTACTCCATCGCCTGCATCACCGCGCCCCGGGCCCTGCTCTGGAATAGAACTCCCGCACCGGAACTGGGAACGCTCGCCTTCAAACTGGCCGAGTTTGGCGCGCTCACGGCTGTCCACTGGCTGCTCCAGTTCGGTATCCCGACGCTTTTCATCCGCAAGTCCTCCGACCCCTAGCAGACCGCTATGCCTCTCCTCCACCTCTCCCGCACCGCCCGGCCGCCCGCCGGGTCCCGCCGGTCCCACCGTCTGCTGGCGGCCCTTGTCGGCCTCGCCTCCCTCGCCACCGGGCACACCGCCCTGGCCCAGGGAACCCGGTTCGGCTCGGACGCCTCCGGCAACCTGATCCTCGCCGCGCCGGGAGCCGTGTCCGCCCCGGTCATCGTGGAATCACCCATCAACCAGGTCGTCCAGCCCGGTGGCACCGCCAGCTTCAGTGTCCTGGCCCAGGGCACGCCACCGCTGACCTACCAATGGCGCCTCCGGGGAACCAACCTGCCCGGAGCCACCACCGACAGCCTGATCCTGACCAACGTCGGACCCGCTCAGGTGGGCACCTACTCGGTCACGGTCTCGTCCGGTGCCCTCACCACCCCCAGTGCGAACGCGGAACTGTGGCTCGACACCGACCGCGATGGCCTGCCCGACGTCTGGGAACAGCAGTACTTCGGCAGCCTGACCAACCAGATCGCCTCGGGAGACCGCGATCTCGACGGCGTGATCAACCTCGACGAGTTGCGCGAGGGCACCGTGCCCACCAATGCCGCATCGCTTTCACCCCGCCTGATCGTGACGGCGGCCGGACCCGGCCAGGTCAACGTGTCGCCCCTGGCCACCCACTATCCCCTGGGAGATTCGATCCAGCTCACGGCGGTTCCCGATGCCGGCAAGGCCTTCCTCGGCTGGAGCGGCGATCTTGGGGGCGCTGCCAACCCCAGCCCGCTGGTGATGTCCACCACCCGCCGCGTCACGGCCCTCTTCGGCATCCCGCTGGCCACGGCCCTCGACACCACCGACCTCGTCTGGACCTCCGGTGGCGACGCAGGATGGGTCGGCCAGTCGGTCTATACCCAGGACGGCGTCGATGCCGCCCAATCGGCTCCGATCGATCAAGGCGGCGAATCGTGGATCGAGACCACCGTCGTCACGCCCCGGCCCGTCGCCCTCGACTTCTTCTGGCGGGTCAGCGGCACCGCCGGTCCTGGCGGGACCGACCTGTTGACCTTTTCGATCAATGGCGTGGAACAGGCCGGCCGCATCAGTGGTGCCTCCGCCTGGCTCGCACAGGCGCACATCCTCAGCCCGGGCACGCACGTGCTCCGCTGGAAGTTCACCAAGTTCAGCACCTCCACCCGCTATGCCGACGTCCACAACGGCGGCTTTCTTGACCGCGTCAGCCTGCGCGCCATCGCCGCGCTGTCCGCCAACCCGGTGGGCGTGGTGGAAGGAGCCTTGGGCACCCGCGACGCCATCTTCCGCGTCACCCTTCCAGAGCCAGTCGTGCAGGCGGCCAGCTTCAGCTTCTACACCACCAACGGCACCGCGCTCGCCGGTGTCGATTACGTCGCCCGCACCGGCACCATGACCGTTCCCGCCGGTCAGACCGAAGCCAGCATCGCCGTCGCCGTGTTCGGGGATCGGATCCAGGAAGGGAACGAAACCTTTCGGCTCATCCTCCATCGTCCCGTCGGTGGCTACCTCATCCAGGACGAAGGCACCGGCACGATCCTCGACGATGAGATCGCGCCCGCCGGACTGGCCCTCACCGCCGAGGATTGTCTGCCTGCCAATGGCCTGATCGACCCGGGCGAACGTGTCACCGTCAGCTTCACCCTGCGCAATCCCGGCCCGCTCGCCACCGCCGGCCTGACCGCCCGATTGCTTCCCAGCCCAGGCATCCTGAATCCGAGCGCGGCCCAGGACTACGGCAACATTCCCGGCGACGGCAGCACCGCCACCCGCAGCTTCTCATTCACCGCCAACGGTCCCTGCGGAAGCCGGGTCACCGCCGTGTTCGCCCTTTCCGAGAACGGCGAGGATCGCGGCCAGGTCGCCTTCACCTTTCCGCTCGGTGAAATCGTCGAGGGCACCCGCACCTTCACCAGCGCCCCCGTCACCCTTCCCGCCACCGGCAACGCCACCCCCTATCCTTCCTCCAACATCGTCTCCGGCGTCGTCGGCACCGTTCGCAAGGTCACCCTCACCCTCATCGGCCTGCAACATGCCAACCCCGACGATCTGGATCTGTTGCTGGTCGGACCGGATGGCCGCTCCGCTCTGGTGTTGTCCGATGCCGGCGGGACTGCCGACGTCACCGGCCTGACGGTCAGCTTCGCTGCGGACGCGGCCAGCGGCGTGCCGGATGCCGGTCCGCTGGTGGCGGGCACCTTCCGGCCGACCAACATCGACACCAATACGGATGCCTTCACCGCACCGGCCCCGGCCGGGCCCTATGGGTCGGACCTCAATGGGTTCAACGGGATCAATCCCAATGGAGCCTGGCGGCTGTTCGCCCGGGATGACGCCGCCTCGAATGCCGGTCAGATCGCCGGGGGTTGGAGCCTCGCCATCGAGACCTTTGACGCCTTCTGCTGCCAGGGACCCACCCAGGCGGATCTCGCGCTGTCCGTCGTTCCCGTGGAGCCAGTCGTGGTCGGTCATGACGCCACCCTGCTGTTCTCCATCACCAATTCCGGACCAGCCGCCGCCACCGCCGTCCTGCTCACCAACAGCCTGCCGCCCGGGGTCGCATTCACCTCGGTCACCCCGTCCCAGGGCACCGCTTCGCTCTCCGGCACCAACGTCATCGCCAGCCTTGGCAACCTTCCCGCGGGCGGAGCCGCCACCGTCCGTCTGGTCGCCCGGCCAACCCTCGCCGGAACGTGGACCATCGCTTCCTCGGTCCGTTCGCCAGCGGCGGATCCGGACTACTCCAACAACGACCGGACCAACTCCGTCACCGGTCTCCTCCCCACGCTGTCCATCGGCGACGTCACGGTCGCCGATGCGCCCACCAACGCGACCTTCGCCGTGTGGTTGTCGGCTCCGACCAGCCTGGAGGTGACGGCGTTGTTCGCCAGTTCCAACGCCACCGCCCTGGCCGGCGCTGACTACCAATTCACCAACGGCCTGCTCCGTTTCGCCCCCGGCATCGTCACGCAGTTCATCCAGGTTCCCATCATCGGCGACGCCATCAGCGAGGCCAACGAGACCTTCACCGTCCGACTCTCCGCCCCCACCAACGCCACCCTCGTCCGCGCCATCGGCACCGGGACCATCACCGACGACGACGCCGTCCCGTCAATCTCGGTGGAGCCCATCGAATTCGTCGAGGGACACCGCGGGACTTCCAACGCCACCTTCGTCGTCCGGCTGTCCGCCCCCAGCGGCCAGTCAATCACCGTCCGCTACGCCACGGCCAACGGCACCGCCGTCGCTCCCGGTGACTACACAGCGCGATCCGGGACGCTGACCTTCAACGCCGGCGTCGTCACCCAACTGGTCACCGTCCCCATCGTGGGCGACCTCGCGCTGGAATCGGATGAAACCCTCCTCCTCACGCTGTCCACGCCGGTCCGGGCCACGATCAGCATCGCCGAAACCACGGCGACGATCCTGAACGATGAACTGGTCCCCGACGGCTTTGAACTGAGTTCGGAATCCTGCGATCCGGTCAACGGCCAGCTGGATCCGGGCGAAACCGTCAGCGTGCGCTTCCACCTGCGGAACCCGGGCCCGCTCGACGCCACCAACCTGACCGCCACGCTGGTGGCGAACCCGAACCTGCTGCTCCCCGGAGATCCGGTGACCCTGACCACCGTCCCGGGCGATGGATCGGCCGCCTCGGTCGACTTCACCTTCCTCGCCAACGGTTGGTGTGGATCGAACATGGTCGCGACCTTGAACCTCACCGAAGGCACCAACAGCCGCGGATCACTCACCTACGAATTCGAGTTGGGCCGGATCACCCGCACGACCAACACCTTCGTCTCGCCCACCGCCGTCACAGTCCCCGCGATCGGCGCGGCGACCCCCTACCCTTCGACCCTACGACTGACCGGGATCACCGGCACCGTCCGCACGGTGAGCGTCACCCTGTCCAACCTGTTTCACACCAACCCCGACCACCTCGACCTGCTGCTGGTCGGACCCCTGGGTCAGAAGGTCCTGCTGCTTTCCGATGCCGGCGGCACGCTCGACATCACCAACCTGACCCTCCGCATCGATGACCGGGCAGGAGCCGCTCTGCCGGACTCGACCCAACTGGTCAGCGGCACGTTCCGGCCGTCGAATTACGACACCACCGACGCCCTGCCGGCTCCTGCACCCGCCGCCCCCTATGGCGCGACCCTGGCCGCCTTCCAGGGACTGGATCCCAACGGCGACTGGCAACTCTTCCTTGCCGATGACACCGCCAACGAGACCGGTGGACTCGTGGGAGGCTGGGCGATCACCGTCGAAACGTTCGATGCCGAATGTTGTGTGGATGTCGGGGCTTCCGACCTCGCCCTGGGCATGGCCCGGCCGGTCCAACCCGTGCTGGTCGGCCACGACCTCGTCTTCACCCTGACCGTCACCAACCCGCATCCGGTCACCGCCACGGGCGTCACGGTCACCAATCCGCTCCCCGCCAACACCACCTTCGTTTCCGCCCGCGGAAGTCAGGGCGACTCCTTCCTGGCCGGGGGCGCGGTCGTCACCGTCCTGGGCAACATCCCCGGATTCAGCTCCGCCGAGGTCACCCTCACGGTCGCCCCCAACGCTCCCGGTTCCTACACCAACTCCGCCAGCGTCGTGGCCGATCAACCCGACCCGAACTCATTCAACAACCTGGCCTCCACTTCCGGCACCGCCGTCGTCCCGACGCTCGCCATCGCCGACGTCCTGGCGATCGAGACCGACGACGCCAACGGTGCCGCCCTCTTCGAGCTGACCTTGTCTGGCTTCAGCAGCCAGCCCATCTGGGTGCGCTTCGCCACCGCCAACGGCACTGCCCTGGCCGGAGCGGATTACACCAACAGCAGCGGCCTCCTCCTGTTCCCGCCGGGCTCGACCGTCCAACGGGTGCGCGTGCCCCTCGTCGGGGATCTGCTGAACGAGGCGATCGAGACCTTCGTGGTCAACCTGTCCAACCCGACCAACGTCACCGTCTCGGTCAATCGCGGCACCGCCACCGTCATCGACAACGATCCGCAACCCGAGATCCGCATTGCCGACGTCCGCATGCCCGAAGGCAACTCGGGGACCAGCAACGCGGTCTTCCGCCTCACGCTCACCGCCCCCAGCGCGCGGCCGGTCAGCGTCAACTACGCCACGATAAACGGCACCGCCGTGGCCGGATCCGACTACACCACCCGTTCCGGGACCGTCACCTGGCCCGCCGGCACCACCGAGCAGACCCTCCTCGTTCCCATCCTGGGCGACGTGGTGGTGGAACCTGACGAATCGTTCCTCGTCGTCCTCTCGCGTCCGGTCGATGCGGTGCTCAACCTCGTCACCGCGCTCGGAACCATCGTCAACGACGAGATCCTCGACAGCGTCCGGATCCTCACGGTCACGGTCGAGACCGACGTATGCCATCTCACCTTCCAGTCGGCCCCCGGCCGGACCTACAAGCTGGAACGGACCGCCGTGCTGGCTTCGGACGCCGTCTGGGAAACGGTCTCCGGCGCAGGGGCGATTCCCGGCACCGGCGAACTCATCACCCTCGACGACCCGTTCGATTCCGGCCTCGAGACGCGCTTCTACCGACTGACGCGCGTGCAGTGAGGATTGAAACTGGAATCCGGAGTACGATCCGCAGATGGCGCAGATGGCGCAGATCACGGAGGCAGTTTCCGGGAGGACATCGGCATCCTCAAAAGGGCGAGTCAGGTAGAAGGTCCGGAGTGGACAAGGGCTTCCACCCTTCGGCCTCCGTTCACTGCGGCCCCCATCTGCGTGATCTGCGCCATCTGCGGATAAACCACCGTGGACCCGAGGTTGAAACTGGAAAGTCCTGCCGGCGGAGCGAACACTCCGGGCATGCCGATCTACGAATTCGCCTGCACGCGTTGCCGGAAGATCTTCAATTTCCTCAGCCGGCGGGTGAACCCATCCCACACCCCCACCTGTCCCACCTGCGGAAACAAGAAGCTGACGAAGGAGGTCAGCCGCTTTGCGATGCTCAAGGGCACCCCCGAGCCGGCAACTCCCGGCGGCGAACCGGGGCCCGACGAGGCCGGTGGTCCGCCCATGCCTGACTTCGATGATCCCCGCGTGGAACGGGTGATGAACGAGTTGGAACGCGACATGGACCATCTCGACGAGAACAACCCGCGTCACATGGCCCACATGCTCCGCAAGATGCAGGAGGCGATGCCCGCGGGTTCCGTCCCCAAGGAGATGGAGACTGCCCTGCGCCGACTCGAAAGCGGGGAGGATCCGGACAAGATCGAGGAGGACATGGGCGACGTGCTGGGGGAATGGTTCGGCAAGGGGGACGAAGGAGGAGGTGGTGGACGCGGGGGCGGCGGTTATTCCCACGACCCCGGCCTGTACGACTACTGAACCACCCTCGTGAACGACGCATTCCAGACGCTGGGAATCGCCCTCGGACTCGGACTCCTGGTGGGACTGCAACGGGAGCGTGCCGCCTCGGTCCTGGCGGGCTTCCGCACCTTCCCGTTGATCACGTTGTTCGGGACGATCTGCGCCTGGCTCGCCGTCCAGCACGGCGGATGGGTGATCGGCGCAGGTCTCCTGGCGCTGGCCGCCGCCATCGTGGCCGGCAATTCCCTGCGCCCACGCCAACCCGACACCGACCCCGGCATCACCACCGAGGCGGCCATGCTCCTGATGTTCGGGGTCGGTGCCTACCTGCCGGGAGGCGATCGTCCGCTGGCCATGGTCGTGGCCGCGGCAACCGCAGTCCTGCTGCACCTCAAGCCGCAGTTGCATGACCTGGCGAAACGCATCGGCGACCATGACTTCCGGGCCATCATGCAG
>CAMCFL010000160.1 GCA_945873715.1 Akkermansia muciniphila | reverse complement strand
ACGGTCCGGGAGATGGGATGCTGCGAGATGGAGGCGGGAACGATGACCGTGACGGCGACCGGACCGCTGGCAGCTTCACCGAAATCGTTGATGACCCGGACGGAGTAGTCGCCGGCATCAGCCGGTTGGGCGGCGGCGATCTGGAGCGTGGCACCCGTGAAGGCCGGCAGCGGGGTGGTCCCCCGGCGCCATTCGTAGCGCATCGGTTCCAGACCAAAGGCACCCACGGAAAGTTGGAGGGCCTGTCCGGCGATGACCGTGATGGGATCCAGGGCGGAGGTGATCTGGGGGGCGATGTTCCGGGTCAGCGAGAACGGCAGGATGCCGGCCAACTGCGCCGGGAGGGTGGGAGGAACTCCGACTCCGCCCAGCGTGACCTGGACGAGTGCGGAGATTCCAACGGGCCGACCGGTCGCGATGGCTTCCTCAAAGGTGGCGCCGGCGCTGGTCTCCCACACACGGGCCTGAACGGTCGCAACACTCCCGGGATTCAATCCGGGGAGGCTGCGGACCCCGCCGCGCCAGTATCCCGCAGCGCCGGCGGTGCCGAACGGAACGATGCCGGCGACCGGGCGAAGGGTGGCAGGGGAGGTGCCGGCGTAGAGTTGGGCGAGGTAACCGTCCCCGGTGAGGAGGGTGGTCCCATCCTCGTCCGCGACGGGCGAGCGCAGGGTGGCGTTGCTGAATTGGACCGTGCCGCCGACCGGGCTGACGACCACCACGGCGAACCGGCTGAGGACGGTGCCGGCCGGGTTGCTGACCCGGACGCGATAGGAACCGGAGACCTCGGCGGCGGCGGCGTCGACCTGGAATTGGGGTCCGGTCGCGCCGGGGATCGGCTTGCCGTTGAACTCCCATTGGTAGGTGAGCGGAGCCGAGCCGGCGGCTTCGACGGCCACCAGGACATTCTCACCGGCGGCGACGGCGAGGTCAGCGGGTTGAGTGACGATGGTGGGTGGGACGATGACCGAAAGGTCCGCCGGATTGCTGATCTGGAACCCGCCGGCGTTGCTGACGCGGACGGTATAGGGGCCGACGTTGGCCGGTTGCGCGGAGGGAAGTTCAAAAGTCGGACCGGTGGCACCGGGGAGATCGTTGCCATTGAGCCGCCATTGGTAGGCAAGGGGAGCGGTGCCGGTGGCGGTGACGGAGAAGGAGACCGGACTGCCGGCGTTGACGGTCCGGGAGATGGGATGCTGCGAGATGGAGGCGGGAACGATGACCGTGACGGCGACCGGACCGCTGATGGCCTGACCGTGCGGGTTTCGGACCACGACCTGGTAGCTGCCGGCACTGGCGGTAGTGACCGGATTGAAGCTGAGGCTGGGGCCGGTCACGAGGGGCAGGCTGACTCCGTTCCGGGACCATTCGTAGGTCAACGGTCCCAGACCTACGACGCCCACCTGGAGTTGGAGGTTCTGTCCGTCGATGGCGGCAACCGGGACGAGCGGTTGGGTGATCTGCGGACCGATCTGCCGGGTCAGGGAGAATGGGAGCAGGCCGAGCATCTGGGCAGGGAGACTGGGCGGCGTGCCGAGCCCGCCGAGGGTGAGTTGGAGCACCATGGAAAGGCCGACCGGTCGGCCGGCGGCCACGGCAGACTCGAACGTCGGTCCTGCACTGGTTTCCCAGACCCGGATCTGGACCGCGGCCGATCCGCCCGGAGCGATGCCAGGAATGTTGCGGGTGCCCCCCTTCAGGAATCCTGCGCCGCCTCCCGTCGAGAAGGGAACCGCACCGGACACCGGGAGCAGATTGGCTGGAGTCGGGCCGGCATACAGTTGCGCGAGGTAGTCGTCTCCGGCGAGGAGTGTCGTTCCATCCTCGGCAGTCACGGAGGCGCGCGAGGTGGCGTTGCTGAACTGGATGCTGCCGCCCGGTTCCTCGACGGTGACCACCGCGAACTCGCTGAGGATGGTCCCGTAGGAATTGGAGATCCGGACCCGGTAGGACCCTGAGTTGACAGCGGCGGCGGCGTTGACGTGAAAGGTCGCCGCGGTGGCCCCGGGCAGATCCACTCCGTTGCGTTGCCACTGGAATTGACGGGGAAGTCCGCCGGTGACCTGCACGGCGAGGTCAATCGGGCTCCCAACGGGCACGGTTACCCCGACCGGTTGGCCGGTGATCGTCGGTGGGTCGGAGAGAGTGACATTGAAGGAGACCAGTCCGGCGAGGGTGGTCGGCAGGGTCGGAGGCGTGCCCACGCCGCCGGTGGTGGGGAGTTGGATCACGGCGGACATCCCGCGCTTGCCCACGATGGTCTGCGCCTCGGCGAAGGTGCGACCCTTGCCCGACTGCCAGACCCGGACCTGCACCGCCGCCGGGCTGCCGGGATTGATCCCTGGGAGGTTGCGCGTGCCGCCGCGCCAGTAGCCTGCGACCACGCCCGTGTTGAACGGGACGGCCGCTCCGACCGGGGCAAGGGAGTTGGCGTTGGGACCGGCAAAGAGTTGGGCCAGGTAGTCGTCGCCCGAGAGCGCCGTCACGCCATCGGAGTCGTACACGGGTTGTCGGAGGGTCGCGTTGGAAAAGGCCACGGTTCCTCCGGTCGCGACCACGTCCAGCACCGCGGCGCGGCTGGTTACCGGGCTTCCAGACAGGCCCGTCACGACCACGCTGTAGGAACCGGCATCCGCCAGGGCGACGGCGGGGAACACGATCGAAGCCTGGGTCTTCCCGGAGATCGGCGTGCCATTGAAACGCCACTGGTAGAGCAGGGGGGATCCGGTCGCCACGACACTGAGCGTCACAGGTGCACCCGGGAGGACGGTGGTCGTCAGCGGCGGTTGGGTGGTGATGGCTGCCTGCTGGGCAAGGGCGTTTCCGAGCGGCAGCAAGGCCAGCAACAGGAATGCGAGGAATCGGGAAAGTAGGGTTGGTTTCAGGGCAGTGACCTCCGCAACGCACACCGGACCGACTTCCTTCAAGGGACCATGACGAATGGGAAGTGGATCGAATGAGATTTCAAAATGACGTGGTAATCGGGCGAAGCTGTCAATCAGGGGTTTCCCTACCCGACGCCATGGGGCGCATCTTGACACTGCCCCCGCCCGAGACCGCGGGTGTGCGGTACGCCGGAGGCGTTTCAGCGATTAGCCCGGGGTATCACCCCGGGGTCAGTCGCCCCCAGGATTCTCCCACCCCGGAAGGGGTGGCAGAGCTTCAACCCCTCCGGGGTTGACCGGATTTTTCGCGCCCGTACCCGGGGTGGTACCCCGGGCTAATCGCTGCCATCCCTCCGGGATGAGAAAGTGCGGCGGGTCCAGTCGCCGCATCGGGGACGGAGGTTTTCTCGGGGCGCATCGGGGGCAGTGTCTAGATGCGCCCGGGCCCGGTGTTCTCCAAATTTGCTCTTTCCAAGTCCGCCCGGTGTCGGCACAAGCTGCTTTTTCGTTTTTGGCCCATGGAACAGATCGTCATCCTCGATTTCGGATCGCAGTACACTCAGGTCATCGCGCGGCGCATCCGCGAATGCAACGTGTACTCCACGATCGTCCGCTTCGACACCCCGGCCTCCGAGATCGAGGCCATGAATCCGAAGGGACTGATCCTCTCGGGAGGGCCGTCGAGTGTGTACGCCAAGGACGCGCCGCTCCCGGACAAGGCCATCTTCAAGCTGGGTGTTCCGGTGCTGGGCATCTGTTACGGCGTTCAGGTCCTCGCCCATTTCCTTGGGGGCAAGGTCGAGAAGGGTGACAAACGGGAGTACGGCAAGGGCACGCTGACCGTGGCCGACCGTGAGTGCGCGTTGTTCAAGCATCTGCCGGCCGCGGTGCAGGTCTGGAATTCCCACGGCGACAAACTTACCCGGTTGCCCAAGGACTTCGTGGTGGTCGGCACGACTGACAATTCCGATTACGCCGCCATCGAGCATCCCAAGCGGAAGATCTTCGGCATCCAGTTCCATCCGGAGGTGGTGCACACGCCGCGCGGGCGTGAGATCGTCGCGAATTTCGTCCATGGCATCTGTGGCTGCGGCAAGTCCTGGACGATGCGGAACTACGTCGAGCAGGCGACCGAGGAGATCCGGCGTCAGGTGGGTTCGGACCGGGTGATCCTGGGATTGAGCGGTGGGGTGGATTCCAGCGTGGCGGCGGCGCTGATCCACCGGGCAATCGGCGACCAACTGACCTGTATCTTCGTCAACAACGGTCTGTTGCGGGCGCGCGAAGCCGAGGTCGTTCAGGAGGTCTTCGGACGGAACTTCAAGATGAAGCTCCAGTACGAGAACGCTTCCGCGCTCTTCCTGCGCAAGCTCAAGGGCGTCACCGATCCCGAGAAGAAGCGCAAGGTGATCGGCAAGGCGTTCGTGGATGTGTTCCAGACGGCGACCAAGCGGGCGGGCAAGGCGAAGTTCCTGGCCCAGGGGACGCTTTATCCGGACGTGATCGAGTCGGTGCCCATCGCCGGCAATCCAGCGGCGATGATCAAGAGTCATCACAATGTCGGGGGCTTGCCCAAGAACATGAAGTTCAAGTTGCTCGAACCGCTGCGTGCGCTGTTCAAGGACGAGGTTCGCCAGTTGGGGGTCGAGCTCGGTCTGCCCAAGGAGATCGTCCAACGGCAGCCGTTCCCCGGCCCTGGCCTGGCGGTTCGGTGCCTGGGCGAGATCACCGGATCCAAGCTGGAGATCCTGCGCAAGTCCGATGCCATCGTCGTGGAAGAGATGAAGCTGGCCGATCTCTATTACAAGACCTGGCAGACCTTCGCCGTGCTCCTCCCCGTCCGCAGCGTCGGGGTTCAGGGGGATGAACGGACCTACGATTTCACCCTCGCCATCCGCGCGGTGGAATCCCAGGACGGCATGACCGCCGACTGGGTCAAGGTTCCCTACGATCTCCTGGAAAAGATCTCCACCCGCATCACCAACGAGGTGCGTGGAATCAACCGGGTGGTGCTCGACATCACCAGCAAGCCGCCCGGCACGATCGAGTGGGAGTAATCCGTTGATTCTCTACCGGCGGCAGAGCCAATCTCTGCGCTGATGAATTTCCCCCTGCTGTCATGCCTTGCCCTCGTGGCAATGTTGTCGGCTGGAGGAATGAGCCTCGCAGCGGACGATCACTGGTCATTTCGACCGGTGACCTGTCCTGAGGTTCCGGTGCCGCAGGACCCGCGTTGGTCCCGGAACCCGATCGATTGCTTCATCCAGGCCCGACTTGATCAGGCCGGGTTGAAGCCCGCTCCCGAGACGGATCGCACGACCTGGTTGCGTCGGGTCTCCTTCGATCTGGTGGGATTGCCGCCCACACCGGAGCAGGTCGCGGTTTTCCAGGCGGACACCCGGCCCGATGCGCAGGCCCGGGTGGTCGATGAGTTGTTGCGGTCACCGCGGTATGGCGAGCGCTGGGCGCAGCATTGGCTCGATGTGGTGCGGTTCGCGGACACCCATGGTTTCGAGGTGAACACGGAACGGCCGAACGCCTGGCCTTACCGCGATTACGTGATCCGGTCCTTCAATGCGGACACGCCCTACGACCGCTTCGTGCGGGAGCAGATCGCCGGCGATACGATGGGGAAGGATGCGGCCACCGGCTTTTTGGTGACGGCGTCGGCGCTGTTGCCGGGGCAGATCGGTGCGGATGACGTTTCCAAGCGCCTGGCCCGTCAGGATGCCCTCGACGAGATCGTCGTGAACACCGGGCAGACGTTCCTCGGATTGAGCGTGGGCTGTGCCCGGTGCCACGATCACAAGTTCGATCCGATCACCGCACGGGATTACTATTCGATGCAGGCATTCTTTGCGGGGGTCGAGTACGGCGATCGCGAGATGCGGACGCCCGAGACCGAGGCACTCAAACGGGAGGTGGCGCAACTGAAGGAACGCCTGGCCGCGGTGGACCTGGAATTGGCCCGGTACGAACCGATTGCGCGGGTGGCGTCCCCTGGAAGGATTCCGCTCGAAGCGCCCGATGCCCTTCGACCGTCCGTGCATCCGGCGCGCAACTCGGATCGCTTCGCGCCGGTACGCACCCGGCGAATCCGTTTCACCATCCGCAAGACCAACAGTCTTGAACCGTGCATCGACGAACTCGAAGTGATCGATCGGACTGGACGGAATGTCGCCCTCGCCTCCATGGGTGCCCGGGTGACCTCCTCGGGGGATACCACGTTCGAGAACCGGCACGAGTTGCGGTTGATCCACGATGGGCAGTACGGCAATTCCTCCAGTTGGATGTCCAACGAGAAGGGAGGCGGTTGGGTGCTGCTGGATTTGCCGGAGGAACGGGAGATCGAACGGGTCGTCTGGGGACGCGATCGCGTCGGTCAATTCACCGATCGCCTGGCGACCGACTACGCCATCGAGATCGCGGACGCGTCGGGCGGATGGAAGACCGTGGCCGATTCAACCGATCGCCGTCCGCCGGGCAAGGACGCTGGCGCACCGACCTTGGGAGTCGCCACGGCCGGGCTCGCTGCGACGGAGGCGGACCGGGTCAAGTCGTTGTTGCTGGAACGCAAGACCACCGAGGCACGCATCGCCCGTGAGTCGGCCGCGCAGTTGGTCTTCGCGGCGGTTTCCCGGAAGCCCGACGACCTGCATCTCCTCCATCGGGGCGATCCGGAGCAACCGAAGGACCCGGTGACACCCGCGGTCCCCGTGGTTCTTGGGTCCCTCAAGCTGGCGCGTGATGCGGAGGAAACCGGGCGCCGTCGGGCGCTTGCGGAGTGGATCACACGCCCGGAGCATCCCCTCACCGCGCGGGTGATGGTGAACCGGATCTGGCAGGGACATTTCGGGATCGGTCTGGTGGAGACCGCCAGTGACTTCGGTCGCAGTGGTACGCGTCCGTCACATCCCGAACTGCTGGATTGGCTGGCCTCGGAGTTCGTGCGCTCGGGTTGGTCGGTGAAGTCGATGCACCGGTGGATCGTGCTGTCATCGACCTATCGGCAGTCGTCGCGGCCGGATTCCGAGGCGCTGAAGAAGGACGGCGACGGACGTCTGCTCTGGAGGTATCCGGTTCGGCGTCTGGAGTCGGAGTCGATGCGCGATTCGATGTTGGCGGTGAGTGGCCGGCTGGATTTGAAGATGGGCGGGCGCGGGTTCGACCTGTTCAACAACCGCGGCGGCCTGAGTGGGTTCAAGCCGGTGGAATCGTACCAG
>CAMCFL010000159.1 GCA_945873715.1 Akkermansia muciniphila | reverse complement strand
GGAGGGATGGCAGCGATTAGCCCGGGGTACCACCCCGGGTACGGGCGCGAAAAGTCCCATCAACCCCGGAGGGGTTGAAGCTCTGCCACCCCTCCGGGGTGGGAGATTCTTTTGGGGCGTTTGACCCGGGGTGGTACCCCGGGCTAATCGCTGAAACGCCCCCGGCGTACCGCACACCCGCCGTCTCAGGCGGGGGCAGTGTCAAGATGCGCCCGGGCGCATCGCGCATCTTGAGCTGGTTGTCACGATGGCAGGCCCGATGCCCTCAGCGGGCGCCTTCTCATCGCCGCCCGAGGGCAGGCGGCCCACCTCCATGACAAACTCAAGAGGTACCCGAACGCTGGGGAGGCAGGTGCCGGCGGGCCGCCGGCACCCCCCTTGGATGCTTCAGTCTCAGCGCGCCGCCGTGACGGCTGAGCCCAGCTTGCGGATGGTTCCGATCACTTCCGACCGGAGTTCAACGCCATCGGTGGACTTGACCGAGTATCGGACGCTGAACTGGTCGGCGGGCCGGAGTCCGTCCACCACCAGGAACACGCTCCTTCCATCGGCCGACAGGCGGACGGCGGAGACTTCGAGCTTGTCGTGGCCCTTCTTGCCCTCGGTCAGGACCGAGAGTTCGTCGGAGCCGTATCCACCGGAGTACCGGTACTTCCACAGCTCGACGGCGTACCCGGCAGCGTCCTGTGCCGAGGCGGGATCCAGCGGCGTGCTGAAGGTGAGTTGGATGCCATTGCTGGCGACGTGCGCCTTGACCGGCATGCGGACGGGCTTGCCGGTATACCGGACACGATAGAGGCCTCCATCGCGGGTCGCGGCGTTCTGCCATCCCTTGAGACCGCAGACATACAACTGGCCGTCGCGGGGGGAGAAACGTCCGCGCATCACCCCGCTCTGGAACTTCAGGTTGAAGGGCACCATGGAGGCCTGCACCTCGCCATCCACCTGGTCCCACAGGACGGCGTACAGCAGGCACTTGCCGTAACTCATGAACAGGGGCGCTCCCTTCCAGGGGCCCCACCGGTCGCTGGTCACATAGACCTGGCCGCCACTCGAGTTGTCCCAGCGCATCGGCAGCCAGCAGATCGGCGTGTCGTACTCGCCGGGAATCGGCATGGCTCCGTCCCAGCCCTTCAGCCCGGCCGCTTTCCGGGCCTCGGGATCACTCGGGTTCATGCGGATCTCACGGCCATCCGGGTAACGCAGGGTCAACTCGCGTTGGGCGGCCGGGACCATCCCGAGGAAGGCTCCCTTGCGGACGAGATTGAGCTTCGAGGACGGCATCCAGTGGCCCTGATTGTCGCCCACCAGCACGGTGTCGTCCGGACCGACCGTCATCCCGTTCGGGGCGCGCAGGCCGGTGGCAAAGACCTCCATGTTGCGGCCATCGGGTGAGATCTTGAGGATCGTGCCCTGATGGGGCGAGGTGACCGACGGCTCCCAGGGTGCGCCCTTGGCGTAGTAGAAGTTCCCCTTCGAATCCGTGTGCAGATCGAGGACGAACTCGTGGTAGTTCGGGGTGACGACCGTGTCGTTGTTGAAGTTCTCGTACAGGTCGGCCTCGCCATCGCCGTTCAGATCCTTCAGCCGGGTGATCTGGTCACGACCGGCGACATAGACCTCCCCCTTCACCACTTTCAAACCGAGGGGTTGGAACAGTCCGGTGGCAAAACGCTTCCACTTCAGCTCGGCCAGCGTGTCGTTCACGCCGGAAACCACCCACACATCGCCATGAAACGCGCAGATCGCCATGCGTCCGTCCGGCAGGAAATCAAATCCTCCCCAGAAGGTGCGGGTGTTGTACGCGTTGGGAAACGGCTCGGTGATCGTGTCGACCACGTAAGGTCCCTCTTCGGTTCCCACCTTGCCCTGGGTCGTGATCGGCGTGGTCCACCGTGCCGGTCCCCCTTTGATCCATTGGGACGGAGCCGCCACCTTCACCGCCCGCAACCCGACAAAGAGCGAGGGGGACGAAGCCGCGGACAGCGCCACCCGGAACGCCCGGCCCGACTTCGGCTTGAGGAGCTTCAGCAGCAGGCGTCCGTCGGCCGAGACTTCGAGGAGGCTTCCCTTGGGAAGATCCTGGCCCGCCACGGAGAGGGATCGACCGCCCTTCAGCGTCACGGTCACCGGCCCCTTGGCCCCCTCCATCTGCGCCCGGAAACTGCCCTCGACCTGATCGGCCAGGACGACCGTTGCCGGCCCGTCCACCCGCTGAAATTCAAAGGTCCGCGTGAAGAGCGCCTGCCCTTCCACGACCTCCACGCCCGGGGTTTCAAGGACCGTGGCGCGTCCCACCGTGTACTTGAGCACCACCCGATCGCCATGGACGTAGACGCCCTCGTGATGCGCCCAACCCTTGGGCAAGGGGCCCTGATTCTTCAGGCGCGGATCCGCTGATTCCGGATAGGGACTGGCCCAGCCGGGGGCATTGGTCATGCCAAAGACGATCTCGCCCTTCACCGAGGGGGGGGGCGGCCACTCGATCTTGGTCAGGGTATTGCCGAACTCCAGGAAATCGCCGGACCAGGCGGCGGCCAGTCGCATCGTGTCCAGGTCGTAGATCACGTGGCTTCGTCGATCCGATCCGAGGCTGACCGCGAGCCCCTTCATGGCGGCACCACGGTCCTTGCCGAGCAGGACGGTCCCGGACCAGAAGGGTCCACGAACCGGTTCATCGGCAGGATTGGCGGCCTGCAGGACCGCGGTGGCGACGCCGATCAGCAGGAGGAAACCCACGCTCCGCCAGGCTTTTACAATGGGGTGATGTTGCATGCGCAATTGGTAAGTCTCCGATGCTTGGCCATCCACGCCGTGACGGCAAGCCATGCTTCAAGCTCGTGTTGATGGGACGAACTCTGCGAGTCCACCGTTGCCGACTCGTGGAACTCGTCCCCACCGATCGTCCGCCCCAGAATCTGGGATGGCGTTGGCTGCAATCCCTGTCCATTGTCTGTGCAAAATAATTCTCACAATTCCATGGCACCCCGTCAAAGTTCCGTCCGGCAGACCGGCTTCACGCTCATTGAGCTGCTGGTGGTGATCGCCATCATCGCGATCCTCGCGGGGATGCTCCTGCCAGCCTTGGGCAAGGCCAAGACCAAGGCTCAGGGCATCGCCTGCCTGAGCAATCTCAAGCAGCTGCAACTCGGATTCCACCTCTACGCCGGAGACAATCAGGATGCCCTCGTCAAACCCGGCAACAGTGGAACCGAACCCTTTTCCTGGGTGCAGGGATGGATCGATTTCAACCCTGCCAACTCCGACAACACCAACACCACCCAACTGCTCGACCGGAAGAAGGCCTCCTTCGCTCCCTACCTCCAAAGCGCAGGCGTCTACAAATGCCCGGCCGACCGCAGCTACGTCACCATCCGCGGGACCCGCATGTCGCGGGTGCGCTCGATGGGCATGAGCCAGGCGATCGGCGGCCCCGGCCCCTGGCTTGTGCCCGGGGGATCGATGGACGATAACCAGAAGCTCTACAAGGTCTTCCGCAAGGAGTCCGACCTCGCCAACCCAGGCCCCGCCAATGTCTACGTGCTGCTCGACGAGCACCCGGATTCCATCAACGCCGGAGGGTTTGCCAACACGATGGTCGAGGCACCCGGCGGTGCGCGCATCGTCGACTTCCCCTCCAGCTTCCACAATGGCGCGGCCGGCATCTCCTTTGCCGACGGTCACGCGGAAATCCGCAAGTGGGTGGATGCCAGAACCAAGCCGTTGCCGAAGTACAACAACAACCTCTCGCTGAACGTGGCCAGCCCGAACAACGCCGACATGATCTGGCTCTCCCAGCGCACGAGCATCAGGAACTGACTCCACCCTCCCCGCCATGAACCTGTTCCACCCGCCGCCCCGCCTTCGCCCGCCGCACCCGCGGGCCTTCACCCTCATCGAACTGCTGGTGGTGATCGCCATCATCGCGATCCTCGCCGGCATGCTCCTGCCCGCCCTGTCCAAGGCCAAGGGCAAGGCCCTCGCCACCGCCTGTCTCAACAACTGCCGGCAGATGAGCCTCGCCTCCCGTCTGTACGCGCAGGATTTCAACGGCAAGTTTCCCTGGACCTTCAGCCTCGTGGGCAACCAGCAGGACCGAAAATCCTGGTACAACTACATCATGCCCTATCAGCAGGCCAAAAAGGTCCTGCTCTGCCCCGTCCGCCCCAAACGCGTCGGCCTCCGCTCCACCTCCAGCCCCTTCCTGGTCAGTTCCGACGGCGAGGTCGCCTATCCGGTCGACGGTACCGTCGGCAATTACGGAGCCAACTTCCGTCTCGGCGGCTGCTGGTGGCCCGGTACCTGGGAATACAGGGGCATCACCGAGGAATCCGTCCGCAATCCTTCCGGGACGGTCCAGTTGTGCGATGGCGGCGTCGCCGCCACCAACACGAAGGATCCGCAGAGGGCCGTCACCGCCACCTCCAAGAAGAAGCCCGGTTGCTGGATCGTCCATGACCCAGGCAATGACGCTCCCTGCACCGGTTGCGTCTCCTCCCCCGATGACCCCAACTGGGGCGGCCCCGACCCGCGCCACGATCTCCGCTCCATCGTGATGTTCGTCGACGGTCACACCGAAAGCCTGCGCCCGAATCAGTGGTATTACGCGGGCACGCCGTACCTCGACCCGGCACGCGGGGGACCTTGAGAATCGACAACCCCCACGCACTCCGGGGAGCACGTGTCGGTCGGGAGGTTGGGTCAGGCCCAGAGCCACGCACAGCTCTCGGTTTCGTTGGCTGAACCGGTTTCCCACAGCGGGTTCCAGCTCAGCGCGGCACGCGACGGGTAGGGGTCCGTCAGGACGCAGGGCACCGTTAGTGCGACACCCCGCCGAAGGCTGTAGCTCAGCAGCCTGTCGGATTGCGATCGAGGCGACGGAGTGGCTCTTGGTCAGGGGGCCGTCAAGATCTGGTAGAGGTCAGCGGAGCAACCCTTGTCACGGGCCCTCCAGACGGGTGGGCCAACTCGATCCCGAAAGGACTTGAACTCGGCGTGGGTAATCAAATCGGGACGGGTCCCAAGATCGGTCAACATCCACGCCTCAGCAGTTCGTTCGACCACGCCATAGACATAGGCTCGGTGACCGGCGGCAACGGTTTCTCGGACCCGTTTCCACACCGTTTCGGGTCCGCCCTTGGTGAACATCAGCACCAGTTTATTCTGTTGTGGATACATGGCGCAAAACGTAGCTGAGTCATCCCACCCGTCGCAGATCAGGAGATCCTCCGCCGTGATCACCTCACGAATGGCCTTTGCCGCATTGAGGCCATTTGAGGACGGGTCGTGTGGGCGGATCAAGGTGCGCGGAACGTTGACCATCACTTGGAGAGCCACGACTGCCAGCAGGACATGGGGCCCCCAGCGCCGACCGGAAGCCACCAGACCCGCCAAAAGCACGAGGAACGAAGTAGGCAAGAGCCACAGCTTGCCGTAGAGGGGCGACAGATACATCGGCGGGAACAGGGTCACCATGAATCCAAGCAGGAGTCCCCAGCGGAGACGCCGGAGCGCTGATGGAACCGGCAGCACGAGCACGGTAAATGCCGCGGCCCATGTAAGCAGGATCTGCCCGATCAGAAGAGTCTTCTGAACGGTGCTCAGCCCGGGAAAACCGAGTCTCATACCTGGCCATGGATCCGGGGACCACGGAATCGCAACACTCAGTGCCAGTCCGAGCGGCACGCGGGCGGTCTGCGACCAGCGGAGGAAACCCCAGTATTCACCGTCCGTCTTCGTCGTCAGGTAACCAAGGAAGCCGGCAAAGTCCTTCGCCCCACCCAGGTATGCCGCCAGTCCAAACCAGAAAAAGCCAGTGACTCCCGCGGGGACCACCCAGTAAGGGAGATCCCGCCACCGAGCCACGGTGAGCCAAAGCACGAATGGCCCTGCGAGGAAGTAACTCTGGTACGACACCACCGCCGTCGCCCAAAGCACCCCAGAGAGAATCAACCGCCAGACGCCGAGCTGACTCAGCGATCCACCCCAGAGTGAGAGCATCAGAAGGAACTGGGCTGCCATCGGTTCGGTCGTCTGCGTGCTGTGATAGATCCAGAAATGGCTCAATCCCAGAAGCAGCCCTGCAGGAAGAGTCCGGCTCACGCCTAATCCCTGCCGTCCGAGCCAAGCGCACCCCAAGGCAGCGGCACCCGCTCCCAACAGGGAATTCATCGCGACCAGTAGGTCCATTCGGCTCACGAAATCTTCGCCAGCAAAGCCCTTCACCAAGTTCCACCAAGTGGCGAAATACATCGCCGAAAATGGATGATTGGGCCCGCCGATTCCTGGGGTGGAATGGAAGACTCCCGATTGCTTCAGGGCGTCGCCGTCGTATCCGCGCGAAGGAAACCCATAGTACACCGCCATCAGGCAGGCGAAGAGCACCCACGGCAACCATCGGGGAGTGGAATGACCCGGAGAGGATTCAATTTCCTTGGGGTGATTCGGCTCAGAGCCATTTGGATCCCACACCATTGACCCAAAGGGTCGATGCCGCCCCCTTGCACTGTCACGCCCAATCTGCGGGCCCGGGGCGGCGCATCTTGGCACGGCCCCCCGCGCGCCGCGGCGGAAGCTTGGGCAGCCAAGCGTCAAACACTTTGACGGTCCTTCGCAGGTTTCCTAGCCTCCCGCCCGCTCGCTACAAGGCCTTCCATGATCAGTCTGCTCATCAAAAAGATCTTCGGCTCCAGCAACGACCGTGAGGTTCGTCGGCTGCGCCAGGTCGTCTCGAAGATCAACGAGTTCGGTAAACAGCTCGAAGGGCTGCCGGACGATGCCCTCCGCAACAAGACCGCCGAATGGAAGGCAAGGCTCTCCATCATCGAGGATGACGCCGAACTCCGGGTCGAGGTCGACGCCATCCTGCCCGAGGCCTTCGCCGTCGTCCGCGACGCCTGCCGCCGCCTCTGCGGATCCAAGGTCATCGTCCGCGATCATGAACTGGTCTGGAACATGATCCCGTTCGACGTCCAGCTCATCGGTGGCATGGCCCTGCACCAGGGCAAGATCGCCGAAATGGCCACCGGCGAAGGCAAGACCCTCGTCGCTACCCTCCCGGTTTACCTCAACGCCCTCACCGGCCGCGGCGTCCACGTCGTTACCGTCAACGACTACCTCGCTT
>CAMCFL010000158.1 GCA_945873715.1 Akkermansia muciniphila | reverse complement strand
GCGGCAGCCCGGACCAACGGTGCGCCGGCCAATGGGGTGTTCGGACGCACCTCGATGGCGGCCGATGCGGGCTATCCCGATTCGGTGGCGGCAGGCTTCAACTCGATCTCGGGCCTGCAGGCCGACGACCAGGGCCGGTTATGGGCGGTGGATTCCAGAGAGGAACGCGTGCTGCGCTGGGACCAGGCGGCATCGAAGACCAATGGCGCACCCGCCACCGGCGTGATCGGACAGACCTCCCCGACCTCCCTGATCCGATTCGAGAATGCCAACCAACTGTCCGATTCAGCACCCGCCTCGGGGGTGCTGGGTGCCCAGTCCCTGGTGACGTACATTTCCGGAGGCCGGACGCTGGAACAGTTCTGGCGGCCCTTCTCGATCTTCCTCGATGTCTCGGAGTCGATCTGGGTCGGCGACTACGCCAACCATCGCCTCCTGCGATTCACCCCGGACACGGTGGCGACCGTCACCGAATCGGGCCCGTCCGACGGACAATACCAGATGAAGTTCTCCGTCAGCCGCAAGGGTCGGTTCGAGGTTCAATCGTCGACGGACCTGCGGTCGTGGGCAGTGGAGAAGGGCTACGACCTATCAAGCGGCATGGAGCAGGTGTTCGAGAAGCCCATGGCGGGAGAGGTCCGCTTCTTCCGGGTGTTCGAACCATGACCGGTTGCGGAAACACGGCGGTACCGCCGGATCGCCGGTACCAAGTCTCACCACGACGAACGCAGGCCCGGGGATGAAACAACCACGAAGCGACGGCAGCCACGACGAGCCCGGTTGATTTCCCGACGTGGCGTTCGTTGCGTCGTGATGGTTCCCGCACGGCGTGCCCGATTGCCTTTCCCAAGCCGAAGACCCGGCGGGCCGACCATTCCCCCGTTCAAATCAATGCCGGCTTCCAGCCCGATGGACCGGATGCGGATGCAGGACGTCCCGCTGGAGATCGGGATGATCGGACTTGCGGTGGAACGGCAGCCGCTTCCACCAGAGTCGCAATGCCTGCCAGTGGATCAGGGTGATGACCCGCGCCGTCACCAACGGATAGCGCAGGGTGAGTCGAAGCAACTCGGCGTCCGTCAGGGGAAGGCGGGTGCCCGTGACCGAACTGATGAGCATCGTCCGGTCCTGCGAATCCAGGTCGTTCACCCCCAGCACCAGACGATCCCCGGGTGCCTGAAGCCGGAAGTCGAACCGCAGATCGAGCGCACTGAAGGGCGAAACGTAGAAATGCTTGGGGGCAATGAGCCGGAACCGGGCGGCATCCGGCGGCCCCCCCTCGGAGGGAAGTGCTCTGCGGGTCCCCGTCTCCTCTCGGCCCCTCCCATCCACGGGAACCAGATACGGCTTCTGCTCTCCAAAGGTATTTCCGACCTCCGCCACGGCGAAGAGGGGCGATCCATCCGGGTTGCTGGCGAAGTAGAAGCTGACCGGATTGAAGACGTATCCCAGGACGCGGGGCAAGGTGACCAACTGAACCCGCATCCCGGCCGGCAGCGGGATTCCCTGGGTCGCGAGCCAGGCAGTCAGGCCCGCCCGGATCCCGCCTCCCGCCGCCGGACCTTCCGAGCCGGGAGCCCGGGTGAAATGGTCCGTGTCCCGGAACTCGTACAGGTTCCTTCGATTCCGGCTGAACCAGCGCAGACGGGAATGAAGGGCATCCAGTTCGTCGAGATCCAGGCAGGCGAGGAAAAGGCCGTACTCGAACCGGTGCTGACGCGGGTGCATCCGATGATGCATCACCCGGCACTCGTACAGGCACGAGCGGAGCGGGGGCATTTCTGGACTGGCATTCATCGGCACACAGCATGGAAGCACGGAAACGCCCACAGCGCAGGCGGCATTTGGGTTCCCATCAATCGAAGCTGCCCTTGCGCGAGGCCTTCTTGGACGATTGATGGGCCTTGTTGGCCAGGATCCGATTCTTCGCGGCGCGGCTGCGGGGACGCTTCTGACGCCGGGCCTTCTCGACGCGATCGCGCTCGGCATCGATCCGCTTCTGGCGTTCGGCCTCGATGCGGTCCATGAGCTGGACCCGGGCCAGAAAGCGGTTCTGCGCCTGATGCCGGGTGGTCTGGCATTTCACCTGGGTGCCGGAGGGCCGATGCAGGAGGACGACGCAGGTGGCCACCTTGTTGACGTTCTGCCCACCGTTGCCCCCCGAGCGGATGAAGCTTTCCTCCAGATCTTCCTCCGCGATGCCCAGGGCAGTCATCCGACGGGCCAGCTTGTCCTCGGGAGTCGGCTCGACAGGGTGCACGCTCATGGCCGGATGCTGCCAGACGGACGGATGCAGGAGAACTGCGATCCTGCTGTCCGGAGGGACGAGTTCCGAGAGTCCGTGGCCCGGGCGCATCTTGATACCGTCCCTCGAAGCCCTTTCTCACGCCTCACCCGTTGCCCGGGTCCCACGTTCCGAATTTGACCGCGGATCTCACGGATCTCACCGAGAGGGACACCTGATGGCGAATGCGACTGTCGCTTCGGCCTCCGCGTTCATCCGAGCCATCCGCGGCTCCATTCATTTGCCCCCTCGGGCGTTTGAGACGCACGAGGCAGAGGACCGGCATCCATGAATTCACGGGACCTTGCTCCACCGGGAGCGCGGATTCGTGGATGCCCTCTTTTCCCAGGCGCGGGCAGGGCCAAGATGCATCCCATGGAATCCCGGAGCCGAGAATCGACTGGCTGGAGGGCTGCGAGTCTGGTTTAACCGCAGGGTGCTCCGGGCCGGTATGACGATCCGCTGATTCCGTACCCGGGGTTCCATTCAGGCGCGACTCAAAGATTCCTCAACTCCAGCCGAACATGTGGCTCATCATTCTGCCGGCTTTCGTCTTCCTCATCTTCATCGCCTTCCTGGGCATGATCTGTATCCGAAGGGTTCATCCCGGCCGTGCCGGCATGGTTGTCGGGCTGGGCGGCGTCCGGGTCTCCTTCGACTGGATGTTCGCCATGCCCATCCTGCAGAACTACGAGGTGGTGGACATCTCGGTGAAGAAGCTGGAGATCCACCGCAAGGGCAAGGATGGCCTGGTCTGCAAGGACAACATCCGCGCTGACATCACCGTGGCCTTCTACATCCGCGTGGAGGCCTGTGCGGACAGCGTCCGGAAGGTCGCGCAGATGCTCACGCCCGAACGTGTGTCCGACATCGCCCAGTTGCGGGAGTTGTTCGAGGCGAAGTTCTCCGAGGCGCTAAAGACGGCCGGCAAGCAGATGGAATTCCATGAGCTGTTCACCGAGCGCATCAAGTTCCGCGACCAGATCCAGAGCACCATCGGCAAGGATCTGGACGGTTTCTTCCTGCAGGATGTCGCCATCGATTACCTGGAACAGACGCCACTCGACCAGCACGACCCTTCCAATGTCCTCGACGCCGAGGGCATCAAGAAGATCACCGAGATCACCCAGCGCGAGCGCGTCGTCGCCAACGAGTTCTCCCAACGTGCCCAGGTCCAGGTCGAGAAGGAGAATGCCGACGCCGACATCGCCAAGCGCGAACAACGCCGTCGGAATGAGGAAGACACCGCCAAGCAGCAACGGGCCATCACCGAGGTCAAGGCGAACGAGGAAGCCGAGGCCCGCAAGGTCATTGAAGGACGTCGGATGGAGGTCGAGGGGCGTCGCCTGGAGACCGAGGAATCCATCCGGCTGCGCACCGAGGACATGAATCGCGCCGTGCAGGAGCGCGAGTTCACGGTGAAGAAGGAGAAGCAACGGCTCGAACAGGAGTCGGTTCAGGAAGGTGAGGAAGCCCGCGTGCGTCGCGAACGGACTGTCTCGCTCGCCGAGATGGACAAGGAGGTCAAGGTCGCCGAAGCCGCCATCGAGGTGGAACGGAAGCGTGCCTCCGTCGTCTCCGAACAGAAGGCCGTCACGCAGCAGGAGGAGGAGAAGCGCAACATCGAGGCCCGCATGACCGCCGAACGGGTCCGCGAGGTGACGCTGATCGAGGCGGAGATGAATGCGAAGAAGGACCAGACCGAGAAGGTCGTCGCTTCCGAGGCCCAGAAGGAGGCCGGCCGGAACATCGCCGAGGCGGAGAAGATCCGGTTGGTCACGGCTGCCGAGGCGGCACGCGAATCATCCCTCCGCGACGCCGAGCGCATCCAGACCATGGCGGACGCCGAGGCCAAGGTGGCGGACAAGCGTCGGCATGTGGCCGAGCAGGACGCCGAGGGCATCGCCGCCCGCGAAGCGGCGAAGGGATTGGCCGAGGCCAAGGTCACCATTGCGAAGGCCAATGCGAAGAAGGCGGATGCCTCCGCCAACCGCGATCTGGGCCTTGCCGAGGCGGATGTGCTCAAGGCCCGTGGGGCGGTGCTCGCGGAGAACACCCAGACCCAGGCGACCGCCGAGGCGACGGGAACCAAGGACAAGGAGTTGGCCATCGCCACCGGGATCGAGGCCCGTGGCGGTGCCGAGGCGAAGGCCATCCACCAGAAGGCCGAAGCCATGAAGCTCCTGCATCAGGCCGGACAGCAGCACGAGGAATTCCGCCTGCGCCTGGCCAAGGACCGCGATGTGGAACTCGCCGCCATCCACGTCCAGAAGGACATCGCCCAGGCCAATGCCAGTGTGGTCGGCGAGGCGCTCAAGTCCGCCCGGATCGACATCGTCGGTGGCGAGAACGACTTCTTCGAGAAGGTGGTCCGCGCGATCGGCAACGGGAAGGCGGTCGATCGCACGCTCAACAACAGCACGGCGCTGACCGAGGTGAAGAACACCTTCTTCAATGGCGATCCCGAGTTCTTCAAGGGCCAGTTGTCGAAGTGGGTCGCGGACTTCGGGATCAAGACCGAGGACCTCCGCAACCTGACGGTGTCAGCACTGCTCGCCCGGCTCATCGCCTCCGCCGATGACTCCGGGGTCCAGGGTGTCATGCGTTCCGCCCTCGCGCTGGTGAAGGAGAAGGGCCTCGGCGACGTGAAGGCGTCAGAGGTTGTGAAGGGGTGAGCATGACAGGAACGGTGCATCCCACGCCCCTCGGGGGCTTGCTGCACGGGGGGATCAAGGAACCCACAGCTTTCGCCGTGGGCTACACTCCTCCGGTGCTCCGAACCTGCAAGGGAGCCGCGGAGCGGCTTGGGAATTTAGCCCACAGCGGTAGCTGTGGGTGGGGGGCGCGGGAACGGAATGTCCCACGCCCCTCCGGGGCTTGCTGCGCTGGAGGATCGGTCAACCCACAGCTGTCGCTGTGGGCTACATTCCTTCGGTGCTCCGCACCTGCATCGGAGCCGCGGAGCGATGTGAGCGACACTCCTTCGATGCTCCGTGCCCGCATTGCAGCTGCGATCGTCCTATTCTACTGCAGCGTCCCATCCCATGTCTGATCCCGTTCTACCGACCGCAGCGACTCCAGCCGGCTCCGCCCTTGGCGGGGCGGCCTATGAGATCATCCGTCAGCGTCTGCAGGATCAGGCGGCGTTGCTGCGCGAGCGGATGGCGAAGCTGGATGCCCGGCGTCAGGAGGTGTTCGGCCGGGTGGAATCCAAGCTCCTCCAGGCGGATCGGGTCACGACCGCGCACAACTGCATTCCCCAGGACATGGTCCAGCTGGGGCACGGCCGGTTCCTGGTCGGGTTCAATGTCCAGTTTGGTCTGAAGAAGGAGGTGGAACTGGGCGATGTCTTCGCGGTGTACGCCCGCGATGAACAGGCGGGGACCTTCAAGGAAACCGCGCTCGACGTCCTCAACGACCGCAAGTTCCTCACGGACTTCAAACGCCTCTACAACGTCTATGAGCGGACGACCTTCTCGAAGTTTTCCCTGATCGACGGCAATCTTTACATGGTGTTCCGCACCGGCAGCGGTGCCGGTGACTTCGGGGTGTTCAAGTGGGCCTATCAAGGGGGTGAACTCCGTTATCTCGACGGCCGTGCCGAAGCCGAGTACCGGAAGGTCGGGTTCCCGCCGCCGTTTGAATTCAAGTGGCGCACACCGGATCGCGAGTCGTTCCGCTACGGCGATCATCCGCACGTCTCCATCGAGGACCGGGTCTTCGTGGAGTGCATCGAGGGCGACCTGACCATCAAGGTCGAGGACAACACCGCCACCGGCGAGGGGGTGTATTCGGAACCGGTGGACGATCGCTTCCAGAAGGTCGATGACGCCGAGATCGCCTATGCCATCGTGGGGCACCTGATCGTGTTGAAGGTGCGGCCCTACAAGGAACCCGCGGCGCGCTACTTCATCTTCAACTCGAAGCTGCAGAGCGCGGTCCGGGTGGATTCCATCGGACAATCCTGTGCGTTGCTTCCGGAGGATCACGGCCTGATCTTTCCTGACGGTTACTATCTTTCGACGGGCGAGCTGAAGGTGTTCGAGGCACGCGACACGCCGATGATCCTGGAGCGCGTCCTGCATGCGCCCAGCGGCGAGGATTCGCTCTTCGTGTTCTTCAAGCCGGAGACCGGGCAGTACGCGCTCCTGCCTTACCGGCTGATCGAGCAGAAGGTCGAGGAACGCATCGGGTGTCATGGCTTCTCGCTCTTTCCCAACGGCCAACTGGTCCTGGTCCGCGCCGAGGAAACGCCGCAGAAGCACCACCTGATCCAGCTGCGGCAGACGCCGTTCTATCAGCTGGGTCACGAGCCCGCCGGCCAGCGCGACGCCTTCCTCTATCAGGTCGGCAACAAGGAGGTCGTCCGTTGCCTGGCCGAATGCACCGAGGTGCTGTCCCTCGCCCGCCGCGATCATCCCTACGCCGAGCTCTATACCGATCTCGTCCGGCGCTGCGCCGCCATGCTCGACGCCTATCCGTGGTTGAGCTCGCCCGAGGGATTCCAGCTCGACGCGGCGCTCCGTCAGGTTCGCGAGGCAGCCGACAAGGCCATCGACGAATTCGCCAAGGTCCGTCGGCTCCAGCAGGAGGCCTTCCAACGGGTGGCGGATGTCCGGAAGCGCTGCGAGGACCAGTTGCAGGCGGTGCGCCGTTCAGGTTTCCGGGTGCTCGGGGATTTCGTCAGCCACCTGGCAGCGATGCGCCATCTGCGCGGGGAGTTGATCACCCTGCGCGAGGTCCGGTACGTGGACGTCGCCCAGGTGGAGACGCTGGAGAAGGGGGTTACGACCCAGATCACCGAGTTGTCCGGTGCCTGCGTGAAGTTCCTGCTCAAGCCGGAGGCGCTTG
>CAMCFL010000157.1 GCA_945873715.1 Akkermansia muciniphila | reverse complement strand
CGATCGGCCGTTCGGTGGTGGACCAGGAATGGTCCTCAAGCCTGAGCCGCTCTTTGATGCCGTTGAGTCGCTGCGAGGGCAGGGGACGAGGGTCGTTCTCACGTCGCCCAGTGGAAGCGTTTTCAATCAGGAGATGGCCCGGCGTTGGTCGCTGGAAAATCATTTGATGTTCATCTGTGGCAGCTACGAGGGCTACGATGAACGGATTCGCCAACACCTGGCGGATGAGGACGTTTCCATCGGGGATTTTGTGCTGACGAATGGGGCCCTGCCGGCCATGGTGATGATCGACGCGGTGACTCGGCTGATCCCGGGAGCGTTGGGTGATGATGGCAGTGCGGAAGACGAGTCCTTCAGCGAAGGGTTGCTCGAATATCCGCATTACACTCGCCCTGCGGAGTTCCGGGGTTGGACGGTTCCAGAGGTTCTCCTGTCCGGGAACCATGCGGACATCGAGCGATGGCGACGATTGCAGGCGATGCGGAGGACAGCGGAAAACAGACCGGATTTGTGGGAGAAGCGGCGGTGGGAAAAGCCCGCGCGTCGCTCGACGAAAGCGCAACAAAAGACTTAAGAGGATCAAGGCATGAACAAGGCTGCACTGTTTGATAAGATTGAGGGTGAGCAGTTCCGAAAGGACTCGCCCAAGTTCAACGTAGGTGACTCCGTCCGCGTCCACACCAAGGTGGTCGAAGGCGACAAGGAGCGGATCCAGGCCTTCGCAGGTCTGGTGATCGGCATCCGTGGTCGTGGACTGAACCAGACCTTCACGGTCCGGCGCATCAGTTACGGCGAAGGCGTCGAGCGCATTTTCCCGACCCACTCGCCCCGGGTGGATCGGATCGAGGTGGAGCGCGAAGGCTCTGTCCGCCGCGCCAAGTTGACCTACCTCCGGGCCCGGATCGGCAAGGGAGCCACTGCGGTGAAGGAAAAGGAATCCGCCTTGAGCGCGGCATCCAAGAAGAAGAAGGCCGCCGCCGCCGCGAAGTGATTTTTGCCGTCAAGACACCCCCAAGCCCGTGGCTTGGGGGTGTTTTTCCTTATTGGGCCTGTGTTGTGGTTTGGGGCGATGGACCGAAGTGGATCCAGCCTGAGTCCACGCCTGACAAATCGCAGGGCCGGCATTAGCGTCCGCCGATGCGCTGCATCGTCACAGCGGGGGGAACGGTAGAGTCGTTGGATCAGGTACGGAGACTGACCAACTTTTCCACCGGGCGTCTTGGTACCGAGTTGGCAGGCCTTCTGGTATCGGCGGGGCACGAGGTGACCCTCTTTCGCAGTCGCTCCTCGTCTGCGCCGCCCGCGCCTCCGTCGATCGGCGTGGTTGATTTCGAGAGTACGGCGGACCTGGCATCGCGCTTCCTGGAGTTCGCAACGGATGAACCCATTGCCCTCTTCCACGCCGCTGCGGTCAGCGACTTTGGAGTGGGATTGGTTTATCAGCGCAATGGGGATGGCTCATTGCGGGCGGTCTGCAGCTCCAAGTATTCCACTCGGTTGGGCAACCTGCTGGTCGAGTTGCGGCCGACGCCAAAATTGCTGCCAAGCCTGCGGGAATGGTACCCGAATGCGGAGATCTTCGGATGGAAGTACGAGGTGGAGGGGACGATGAAAGACGCCCTCGACGCAGGGTGGCGCCAGCTCCAGGAAGGCCGGACGACCGGATGTGTGGTGAATGGTCCAGCACACGGTCCCGGATTTTCCGTCCTCAGTGTGGATGGATCCATTGTTGCCACCAGTGACTCCACTGGTTTGCTGAACCATCTGGTTCGATTGCTACCCGCCCCGTGAGGGATAGATCGCGCTCAACGGCTGCTTCGGCTCAGCGCGATCAGTTCGCCCAAGCGCTTGTTGTCGTTTCGGATTCGCGCCGTCAGCGTCCGGCCCAGCGCCAGTAGGAAGGGGGAGGCCAAATCCGCCTGCTCCCGGCAGAGTCGGTCGAAGCGTTCCCCTTGGATCCGGAGAAGGGTGCTGTCCTCGTTGGCCAAGACGTCGGCGGATCGAGGGCCGTCATCAAACAGGCAGATCTCCCCGAAGACATCACCGGCGGCGAAGGTGGCGAGAGTGGTCTCACGTCCTGCCACCAAAATTCGCGCGCGCACCTCGCCGTCGAGAACACAGTACATCGCGTCCCCGGGTCCACCCTGACGACAGATTTCGCGAAAGGTTGGAACCCGTTCGATCTCCATGATCTGCACGAATCGACCGAGTTGCTGGTCGGTCATGGCCGCAAAGATCTTCACCCGACGCAACATTCCCGGCTTCACACCCGGGATGAGCGGCTCCGTTGCGGAAGGAGTGAGTGAGGTCCCGCTGGAGTTGGTGGTGTCGCTGAAGAGTCCGCGCAGTTCATCGAGTTCGCCGGCCTTGGTCCAGGCCTGGGAATCCATGCGGTAGAGCCAGGTATCGGCCAGGACCCGCTCATCCTGGATCCACTCCACCAACTGGGGCAACTCGACCGGTCCGTAAACCACGTCGTCCACTGCCCAGATCTTGTAACCCGTGTTGCCTGGCTCGTTACCCATGGGTCCAGATCAAAGCGGGCGGCGGCCTTGCTGAAAAGCGGGGAATGAATTGGAATTCTCTTAAACCAGCGGTGGCGCGTCATCGTCCCGGATGACCACGGTCCCGGCGAGACGGTCATGCCAGGTTTGACGGCGCTCGTCCCAGCCCGCCCAGAACCAGCCCACGCCGAAGCAAAGACCGCTCAGGACGGCACCGAGGGCGCGGACCAGTGCCACCGGACGGTCGATCGGGCGGCCGTCCAGACGGACGACCCGCAACCCGAGCACGAGCCCGCCCAAAGTCGTCCCGCGCCACGTCAGCATGAGGGTGAAGTAGGCGACTCCAATCGCAACACGCACGACGCCCCCAAACTCCTCCAGGCGAATGAAAGCCAGTCGTTCGGGCAGGATCGCTGCCAGGAACAGCAGCGGGATCCAGTCGATGAACAGGGCCCCGAGGCGTCGTCCCAATCCGGGACGAGCCGCGGATGCGATTCCTTCCGCGGAGAGCCCTGGGCTCTGCCGGGCTTCGTGCCATCGAACACTGGACGCGGTTCCTGTGGGTCCCGTGTTTGCCGCCGATGAGTTGGCGAGGGGATCGGCGGACGCCGGCAAGTGCGGATGAAGCGGGATGGGATCGGACATGGTGGTGGGTGGATTGGAGGCGGAAGGGTAGGGATCCGTGGTCGTTCGCGGTGTGAATGCGGTTGTTGAAGCCGTTTCTGCATTGATCCCGACACGTTCGATGGAGGAGGCGGGTTGTCGATCCCGTCTGAAAAGGGTCATCAAGATGGCACCGAGAGCCCAGAGCAGGAAAACCATCCAGCTAAACAAGCCCACGACCGGGATCAGGAAGAGCAGAGTCGTGATGACCGCCCCGGTGAAGAACTCGGCGACCGGCGCTGCCTCGACGAGTCCGAAGAGTTGGAGGACTCGTGACCCCATCAGTCGGAGAATGGCGATCCGGCCAATGCTCAGCCCGATGACCAAGGCCGCGAAAAGGAAGGGAACGGCCAGCGCTCCGATGAGGGTGACGGTCAGGATCGACGCCGTCAGCAGGATCAGGGGAAGAGCAAAGATGCTGAGGATGGCGGTGCCGCCGGGGCGTTCGCGCATGGCTGCCATGGTTGCCCGGGTTGCCCCTGGGAAGAGCAGTCCGAGGAAAGCCTGAATCGCGAGGAAGATCGCCCAGACCACCCAGACAAAGCCGACCCGGATCGAAAGCGGTCGCGCCATCATGACGCATTCCTCAAAATACAGGATGGCCCGGCTCCGGACGGAAAGAGGGATGGCGACCAATCCGAGGTTTCGGACTTCGCCTTGTACGACACCGTCCGGCTCCCGGACGACGCCGTATCCGACCCCGAAGACGTCCCCGTCGACGAATCCACCATTCTCTACCCAGATCCCCCGGCCGACGTTGATGATGTCTCCGTCGACGCGTCCGAGGACCCTGACCTTCCCGAAGATCACGATGATGTCGCCAGTGACATCGCCCTCGACCAGCAGATCGGCACCGTTGACCACCACGTCGTGGACGGTTTCACCGGGTCCAATCCGGACGTCGGAACCCGTGACCACAACATCGCGACCTTGCCGCTGTTGGTTGACCCCTGCGGCGAGATCGCCCGGGCTGTCGTTGGTGCCGTCGGACGAGTCGGTCAAGGGAGGCTCCGGGGCGGCGGGTGCCGCAGGTGCCTGGAGCGCCGGATCTGGCCGGGGAGCCTTGTCCTGCGCCACAAGCGTGGTGAAGCCGAGGGACACTCCGCCGATGCAGGCGAGAACAACAAGACGGGTAAGGAATAGCTTCATGGGGCTTAGCGGGGTTGTGCAGTGGCGCGCCAGCAGACGGCACCCAGGCCGAGCGTGGAGAACCACGCGGCGAGGATGGAACCCAGGGCGAGCGTGAGATGGGTGGTGGAGACCTGTTCGAGTGAGAGGCGGGCCGCCCGGACCAAACTGATTCCAACGCCTCTGAGGGCGCTGAGGGAACTCCAGGCGGTGGTTGCCTTCTGCCCATAGGCGGTTTCGGCAGCGGTATCCTCAAGGAGGGGGATCCCGACTTGAAAAACCCCGATCATCAGGGCTGCGAAGACCAGTGCTGAGAACCACTTCTGCGGGGCGGGCCAATCGGTCCAGGGACGCTGGTACCAAGGCAGGTTGGCCCGCCGTCGGATCTCAACCAGAACCTGAATTCCGAAACCCGCGGGTGCCGGCCGATCCTGGATCTGGCGCAGGACCTGGGTGGTCCAGCCCGTCAGGGGGTCCTCGTCATTCGGTGGTGGTTTCATACGCTGATCTTCTAAACACCCAATTCTTCCCGTCGCGGTTGCAACTTTTTGTAGAGCGCGAGGCGCGCCCGGTGAATATCGGTCTTCACCTTGCCCAGGCTCACGCCGAGGCGCTCGGCGATCTCGACGTAGTCCAGGTCCTCAAAATGGTAGAGGACCAGCGCGACCCGTTGATTCTGGGGGAGTTTCTGCATGGCATCTGCGAGAGCCCTCCCCTGATCCTGGGTCAAGAGCCCAGCCTCAAGGGTCTCCGGCGCAGCAAACGTCGCCTCCAGCCCGGGTTCGTCGTCGTCGGCGTCGGCCGACTTCAGATCCGAGAAGAACTTCCACCGAGCCCGGTATCGCTGAAGGTGATTGATGCAGAGGTTGCGGGTGACCGTCTTGAGCCAGCCCCCGGCGGTGGGACTGGCCGACAATTGCGGCCAATGTTGCCAAGCCCGCACGAAAACCTCCTGGGCAACATCCCGAGCCTCCGCGTCCTGACTCAGGAGTCGGTATGCGGTCGAGTAGACCATGTCCTGATACGCGGTCAGGAACGCTTCGAATTGTGCGGCTTCAGTCATCCCATTTCCCGCACCGGCGGGCTCCGAGAAGAGGCAGTACACACTCGGGCACGGCCGAAGGTTTCATTTCATTCCGGGGCGGCAAGGATTCCGTCGAGGGGTTCCTTCCGTTTTCAATCCCGAGTTGGAGTGGAATTCGTTAGGTGCAAAAAAAGGCCTTCCCGGTGGGGAAGGCGGTTGGAACCATCGAAAGAATCCGAGCGGATCAGTAGGCCGGTTGGATCGAAGTCACCTTGATCAAAGGCGATTTTGGCCAGCGGACATCCAGGTATTCCTCGCCTGTGATCACGACGCGTCGCCAACGCCAGGAGGAGAGCTTGATCTCCGGGTCGTCGGTGGCCAGAAAGCCGATCATTCCCTCGCCCTTCCGGAAGTTGTTCAACTGGTAGTCACCGGGAGCCTGAGGGCTCATGGCGACACCCACGACACCCTCGCGGATCACCTGCCGGGGCTTGTCGGTGTGGATGATTTCCGGCTGCGTAGAAGTCGCGATTTCCGGGGAAGTTTGGAGCGGGGCCGGAGACGTCTCCACGGGAAGGGCGGCAGCCGGGACTTCGGGAGCTGCTTCCGCTGTCGTGGCGGGGACGGTCTCGACCGTTGGCACAAGGTCAGGTTGGATGATCCGGGTGGGAGCGGGGGCTGGATCAGCTACCTGCCGGGCCACATTGGCTTCCTCGGGGATCGACCGTCCCGCTTCGAGACGGGGCCTCGCGCCCTCTGTGGGAAGTGGCACTGGCTGGCGGGGAATCGAAACGGGGGGCGTGGGCGCCGACTTCTCGACCACCGCATCCGGGGCTGCCTTGACCAGATCCTGGGCGATGTAGCCCCTGACGGTCCCTTCCGGAGCGGCAATCTGGATCCATCCATCGGCAGACCGAAGTTCCTGAATCGCCGTGCCCTGAACGAGATGGCCCACCTCGGAGTAGTTTCGGCCGGGTCCGGCCCGCAAATTCACCTTCGCGGAACGAACCGTCTTGGAGGTGGGATCGACCAGTGCGGCAAAGATCCAGACTTTGGTTCCCGCGGGAGCCGCCACTTCGACCCACTCCTTGGGTTCATCCGCAGGGGCTTTCGGGTCGGTGGCGAACCTGATCTGCTGGATCTGCTGTCCCTTCTTGAGGGAGATCAGGATCTCGGAGTTCAGGGAAGGCTTGGCCCGCAGGTTGGCGTTGGCCGTGGTGACACCCCTGGGGTCGGGCGAAAAGCTCAAGCTGATGGCCCTTGTGGGCAACAGAAGCCCGAGCAGCAGGAATCCGAAAAACGTGGGCAGGCGAAGTTTCATCTTTGAATGCGGCGCGGCAAGGGCACCGAGGCGGGTGCAAAATCCGCCCTTAGGCCGGGTCGGGCAAGAGGGATTTGATTTCGGTGGGACTGAGAATGCGCCACTTGCCGGAGGGCAATTCTGCCAGGCGGATGGTTCCAATCTGGGTTCGGCGCAGTTGGACGACTTCGTGACCGAGGGCGGCGAACAGTCGGCGAACCTCCCGGTTGCGGCCTTGGGCCAGTTCGAGTTCAACGGTGCTGTGGCTGTTGTTGGCCGCGAGGAGGTGGGCGCGCTCTGCCTTGAGCAACTCCCCGTCATCCTCGACGCCTTCGGTGAACCGCTTGAGATGGGATTCCTCGATCCGTCCCTCGACGACCGCCCGGTATTTCTTTCGGACGCCGTAACGCGGATGGGTCAGGCGCAGGCTGAAATCGCCGTCGTTGGTCAGGAAAAGCAGGCCTTCACTCTCTTGGTCGAGTCGGCCGACCGGGAAGAGGTTGCCCCATTCCCTTGGAAGCAGAT
>CAMCFL010000156.1 GCA_945873715.1 Akkermansia muciniphila | reverse complement strand
GGACGACGGGGCTCGCCGCCGCATCGGGTTCGGAGATTTCCGCATGGCGCGTCGGGGGCAGTGTCAAGATGCGCGCCCGTCGGGCGAGGAGCCGATTTTGAAGTTGAATGGGATGGGCAAGTGGTGGTCGAAAAGGGGCTTACTCAGCCTCAGTCATATCATGAAGACGATTCTTGGCATCGGAATGGCAGTTGGAATGGCCTGCGCCTCCGCGTCGTGGGCAGGTGAAAACTGGGGCCAATGGCGGGGTCCCAATTTCAATGGATCCACCCGGGCCACCGGATTGCCCGGTGCCCTTTTGAAGGAAAGCATCCGGTGGTCGGCTCCGCTTCCCGGCCCTTCAGGAGCCACCCCGGTGATCTGGGAAGATCACGTCTTCATCCATTCTCCGGACGAGTCCGGCAATCTGGTCCTGATCGATTTCGACCGGAGGACGGGCAAGGAGCTCTGGCGACGGGAGGTCGGCATCGGAAACAAGGACAAGGGCAAGAACAACATGTCGGCCCCGTCGCCGGTCACCGACGGGAAGCAGGTGATCTCGCTGTTCGGAACGGGAGATCTGGCGGCGTTTGGAATGGATGGAGCGCCGGTCTGGAAGCGGAGTCTGGGCAAGGATTTTGGCCGCTTTTCGTTGATGTGGATCTATGGAAGTTCGCCGCTGCTCTTCGAGGGGCGCCTGTACGTCCAGGTGCTTCAGCGTTCCCCGATGCCCGCGGACTATCCGCTCTACGACGGCAAGCCGGAGCGGGAATCCTTCCTCCTCTGCCTGGATCCGGCGTCGGGCAAGGACCTGTGGAGACAGGTGCGCAAGACCGATTCGACCCTGGAAAGCCAGGAGTCCTATGCCACCCCCATGCCCTTTCGTGGGAAGGACGGCACCCAGTTGCTGCTGGTCGGAGGAGATCATGTCAGCGGCCATTCCCTTGCGGACGGAGCTGAGGTCTGGCGGGCCCGCCTGTACGAGAAGCGGGACGATTGGTACCGCATCGTGACCTCCCCGGTGAGCCATCAGGGATTGATCTACGCATCCGGTCCCAAGGGTCAGCCGGTTGTTGCCTACAAGGCGGGTGGGCGGGGAACCCTCGACGATTCCCATGTCGCCTGGAAATACAGCGAGAACCCGACCGACTGGAGCACTCCGCTGGTGATGGATGGCAAGTTGTTCGTGTTGGATGGCGGCAAGAAGGTTCTGAGCCGACTCGACCCGGTCACCGGTGAGAAGAAGTGGAGCGGCAAGCTCCCGGTGCGCGAGGTGATCTGGGGTTCACCCACCGGTGCGGACGGTAAGATCTACCTGCACAGTGAGGACGGGACGGTGGTGGTTTGCGATGCCGGGGATGAGTTTCGGGTCCTCGGCACCCTGACTCTGGAGGGCGAGGGGCCTTGCAGGGGAAGCATCGCGGTCGCCCAGGATCAGATCTTTGTGCGGACGGCCCGCAAGCTGCATTGCCTGGGAACAAAGTGAGGAACGACCGGAACCTTTTCGCGGGGGGACGTGTCTGACACCGAGTGGTCGCCTGGATCCGGTCTGAAGCAATTCCATGTGCTGTTCCCACCATCCCAAGGAGGCATCCCGCATCGCGGGTACCCCGCCTCGTCTGGAGGGCAATCGTTGCCTGACGTTCCTTGCCGCCTTCCTCGCCCTGGCGTTGGTCGGCTGCGGGCAATCGTCTCAGGCCGGTTCTCAGGCGCGGTCGGCGGCGGAGTTTGCTCCCGGAATCAGCTATACCAACGAGAATCTGCCGCGAGGCCCCTGGTCCGTGCATGTGGTCCGGGCCCGCCGGGACACCGGTGACTTCCGGTTTGTCTCGGTGCATGCCCGACGCGGTGCGCTCGGTCTCTCGACCCTCAGCCAGCAGGTCAGGTCGATCCCGGCGTCGAGTGGGAGTCCGATGGCCGCCGTGAACGGGGACTTCTATGAGCGCGACCGTTCCTATGCGGGGGACCCCCGTGGCTTGCAGATCATTGATGGCGAACTGATCAGTGCGCCCATAGGGGGGGTGGCCTTCTGGCTGGATCCAGGCGGCCAACCGCATGCCACCCACATCGAATCGTCCATCCGGGTCTCGTGGGCACCCGAGAGCCGCCTGGCGGTCGGGCTCAATGAGGATCGAGAACCGAACGAGGCGGTCCTGTACACTTCCATGGCCGGTTCTGCGACCCGCACCTCCGGCGGGCGGGAATGGATCCTGGTCCCACCTGGAACCAATTCCACCGCTTCGGCCCGGGTTGGGATGCGAGCGACCTTCACGGTGAAGGAGGTGCGCGACGGGGGGAACAGCCCGGTCGAACCCGGGCAATGGGTCCTGTCGGTGGGGCCGGGAGTGTTGCGGAAGAATCCAACCCTCGCGGCGGTTCCGGTGGGCAAGTCGATGGAGATCGATCTCGCCACGGTCCCGGATCTTTCCGGGGCCACGCAGGCGATCAGCGGCGGCCCCCTCCTCGTCAGCGGTGGCCAGACCCTGAAGATTGTTCCGCCCCGCACCGATTCCTACCAGTTCCGTTCGATGCTGCAGCGCCATCCCCGCTCGGCCATGGGATGGAGTCGGACGCATCTGGTGTTGGTCGAGGTCGACGGTCGGCAACCGGAACTTTCGGTGGGGATGACGCTGGAGGAGTTGGGGGCCACGATGTTGAGGCTGGGATGCGAGGAAGCCATGAATCTCGACGGCGGCGGATCCGCGACTTTCTGGTGCGACGGCGAGATCCGGAACAGCCCGTGCGACGGGCGAGAACGACCGATTGCCAACTCGTTGGTCCTGGTCCGGAATCCCGTTCAGCGCCCATGAAAACCCTCCCGTGATGCCCTGGAAACTTGCTTGGCGAGGCCTCAAGGCCGCTCGGGATGCTGGATCGATCGGGGCGACCGGTTGGCTCCCGGGAATGCGTAGGAGCGTTGGCCGCCTGGTGGCCGTTCTCTTCGTCCTTCTGCCCCTCGTGCCGATCCACGGGGAGGACGCGGACCTCACGGCCATCCCCGCCGACCGTGGGTTTTCCTACCGGAACGACCAACGTTCCAACCCCAACTGGTCGATCCACGTCTTCAAGTATGATCGCAGTCGCCGCGACCTCTTCCTGACCAGCACCACGGGCGGATCCGGAAGGATCGGAATGAGCCTGCTCACCGATCAGATCAAGGACCTGCCCGCCGCCTGGGGAACACCGCTGGCCGCGGTGAATGGGGATTTCTATACGACCGAAGACGATTACCGGGGAGATCCCCGGGACGTCCAGATCCGCAATGGCGAGCTGATCAGCGCCCCCGCAGGCCATGCCGGCTTCTGGATCGACGCCGCCGGGGAGCCGCATTCGGCGGTCCTCAACTCCAGCCTGCGGGTGCGTTGGCCCGATGGGTCCACGCACCCAATGGGCCTCAATGAGCTGCGTGACTCCGAGATGGTGGTCCTGTACAGCCCCATGATTGGAGCCACCACCCGGTCGTCCGGTGGCGTTGACCTGATCCTGGCCCCCGTTCCCGGTCAGGCCTGGCTGCCCCTGCAGGTCGGCAAGACCCTCCGGGGCCGGGTCACCGAGATCAAACCGGGCGGCGATTCCATCGTTCCCCGGGACGGCTTGGTCCTCTCCATCGGGTCGCGCCTGCCCGAGACGGTCCGGAATCTGCCCCGGGGAGCGGAAGTTCAGTTGGAGTTTGCCACGCAACCGGACCTCACCGGAGTCGGGATGGCGCTGGGCGGAGGACCCACCCTGGTGCGGGGAGGAAAGGCGATGACTTGGTCGAGTTTTCAGGTGAGGCATCCGCGCTCGGCGATGGGATGGGACAAGACCCACCTCTATCTCGTCGAGGTGGATGGCCGGCAGCCGGATCTTTCCGTCGGAATGACCTTTCCCGAGCTGGCGGCGTACATGCTGGAGTTGGGTTGCGAAGAAGCGATCAACCTGGATGGCGGTGGATCCGCCGCCATGTGGGTGCTCGGTCAGGTCGTGAACAGTCCGTCCGAAGGTCAACCGCGTCCCGGTGCCAACGCGTTGGTCGTCCTCCGGCGTCCGAGCGCGGAGGCCAGGAAGCCGTGAACCGGTTCGGGTGGACCTGAGGGATTTCGACATCCGCCTGTAGCCGACGCTCCGGCTCACCCATTTCGTCCAGGACACTCGCGAGACCGCCGCCAGACCCGAGTGAGCCTCGTTCCCTCGTCGCCTACGGGGTAGGCGTCGAAGTGAGGAGACTCAGTACTCCGCTTCGGATCTCAAACCACGCCGTTCTGGGTGAACCAGGCGAGCATGCGTTTCCAGCCATCCTCCGCCTCCGTCTTCCGATAGCTCGGACGGTAGTCCGCATGGAAGGCGTGTGGCGCACCGGGATAGACGTGGATCTGTGATTTCTTCCCGGTCTCCGACGCCGCCAGGGCGGCGAGGAGACGGTCGACGGTGGCTTGGGGAATGCCCTGATCGGCTCCGCCGTAGAGGCCCAGGACCGGTGCGTGGAGCTTGGCGGCGATGTCGACGGGGGAGAGCGGTTGGGCGGGAGGATTTGGATTCAGCCCCCCGTACCAGGCAACGCCTGCTTTGATGCGCTTGCTGTGGGCGGTGTACATCCAGGTCGTCCGGCCGCCGCGGCAGAAGCCGGTGATGCCCAGACGATCGAGGTCCGCCTTCGGCTGGCTGCCGGCCCATTTGACCGCGACGTCCAGATCCGAGAAGCACTGTTCGTCGGTCAGTCGATTGGCCCCGGCAATGACGTCCTTGATCTCGGTGAGTTGGGTCAGGTCGCCGATCCGGGTATAGGGTTCGAGGACCAGGGCGAAGTATCCCGCCTTGGCGAGGCGCCGGGCGACGTCCTTGATGTGTTCGTGGGCACCCCAGATCTCCGGGATGACGAGCACGGTGGCGAACTTTCCGGCCCGCTTGGGAGCCGCGTGATAGACGGGGATCATCGTGCCGTCCGCACCGGGGATCCGGGTGGTCCCGCAATCCAGACTCTCCGCAGGCGTCATGACCAGGTTCTGTGCGTTCACCGGGCCGACCGACAGGGCGATTCCGGCCACGGCCGAAGCGACGAGGAATTCGCGGCGGGAATTGCGGGTTATTGCAGGAGTTCTCATCGGTGACTCCACCGTCCCGCTCCGCCGCCGGCGGTGTCAAGATGGGAGGCAGGATCTGGGAGGGACTGCGACCCGTGCTCCGTGCCCTGCTGTGGTGTGCCCGCGGCTCTAGGGCATGGCCACGGCAAGGCGGTTCGGTCGAGTCCATCGGATGCGGGCCACGAACGTCGCACCCTCGGCTCCGCGAGCCTTGGAATCCTTCATGAACATCCCCTCGGAGACGGTGACCCACGATTCGTTGGCGCTGATGGCGGCGGCTCCGAAGTTTCCGAGTTCTGCGCCACGTTCGGGGACGAGGATCTGCTCGGTACGACGGAGGACCCGGAGTGTGGCGGGATCGACCTGAGCGATGAACAGGGGAGCTCGGTGGCGGACGATGTGGTCGTTGGCGGCACCGCGCCGGGTGTAGACCAGGAAGAGTCCGTCGCTGTGGGCCAGCCAATGTTGTTGGGTGTTGTAGCTGCCCAGTTCGGTGCCGTCGTCGAACGTCCAGGGTTCCGGGGCGGAAAACCGCAGGCCGTCGACGCTGGTGCTGTGATAGCCGCGGAGGTCGTTGCGCAGGGTAAGGAAGTAGCGCCCATCGAAGGCGATCAAGGAAGGCTCGTAAAGACCCCGGGCCTCTTCGTGGCGAAGGATGGAGCCGTGTCGGACGTAGGTCAGCTTCACTCCGTCAAAACGGCACTCCGCGACCGTGGTGGCGTATCGGTCATCGGCGCTTTTGCCGATGTAGAGCGGCACCAGCAGGTTGCCATTCGGTTTCACCACCCACTGGGAACAGGCGTTGCGGGCGAAGTTGAACTGTTCCTCTGCCGGAAGCTCCAGTGCCTGCCACGGCGTCCAGCGCCCGGAACGCGGATCGAGCACGGCGTAGACGGTCTGATGCGCCCGTTTCACATCGTCGAGTTGCTCACCGGCAGGGCCATACCGGACCCTGCATCCGAGGGCGATGACCTTCCTGGTCGGGACATGATATCCGGGGGTGACATCGGCCACGCTGATGGTGACGTCGTTCGGTTCCTTCCGCCAGTCCAGCTCCGCGGGGAGCACGGGGCCCTGCCAGTCTCCGCCCAGGCCCGTGCGGGTCATGACATGCAACCCGGAGTAGTAGTCGGAGACCTTGAGATGCTGCTGAAGGGTCATCACGACGCCGCCCGGAACTGCGGTCGCCCTCGGGTGGAACCAGAGGAACCTGCCGTCATCCTGCTTCAGGACGGTCTCCAGTTTGACGGTGAATGCAGGTGGCTCGCCGCCTCGAAGCAGTCCGTCCGTGGCGAGCAACAGGGCGAATCTGGCAAGCCAATGGAGAAGGGTGATCATGACTGTGGAGTGCATCAGAGCGAGTACGGACGGCGTCAGTTCTTCGTCGCCGTCTCCTGACCGATCCAGAGCCGGTTTCCATCCGGATCATTCACCCGGAACTCGGTGAGCCCATAGAACGTCACACTCAGTTCCGGCACGGTCAGGCCGCTCTCCCGGACCCGACGATGATACGCGACGATGTCGTCCGGGTAGAGATAGAGGATCGGATCCCGATGGGCCGCCGGGTGCGCGTTGATCGATTGATCCACCATCAGGCGACACTCATCAAACCGGAGCATGGCCCAGCCCCAGTCGTCGTTCCGCTTCTCCACCTCGAAGCCCAGCTTCTGACAGTAGAAATCCACAGCGGCGGGCATGCTGCGGACCGGCAGCATCGGGATCAATCGGGTCATCTTCATCGGAGTCGGGCTTCGGTTCGACGGCGATTTTATCGCCATGATCCGGTCCGGGCAACGACGCCCTTGATGGAGTGCCAGCATCGGGCGCATCCTGAGTTTGTTGTCACGAATGTAGGCCCGCTGCCCTCAGCGGGCGCTTTCACATCGCCGCCCTCAGGCGGCGACCCAGAAGGCCCATGCAAACCAGGACCCAAAGCGTCATGCGCCCTCCGCGGCGGCGATGGTACTGGAGCGCCCTGATCGTGGCGGCTTTGGCGGGGATGCTGATCGGGATTGCCTGGCCGCCGGCGGATCCGCTCTACCACGGAAAGCGCCTGAGTGTTCATTTGGAGGAAACGAAGGTTGAAGGGATTGGTTGGTTTGGGAGTGAG
>CAMCFL010000155.1 GCA_945873715.1 Akkermansia muciniphila | reverse complement strand
TTCCCCTTCACCTGGCTGCTGCTCGGGGTGCTCTTCTTCCCGTTGGTCTGGGTGATTTCCTGGATCTTCATCCAGCGCTCGATTGCCCTGGAGCGGGCGGAGGCCGAGATGGCCCGGCAGCACGCGGACACCCATTCCCGTTGAACCCGATCTGACCCGATGACACCCATGCTCGCCGCGGTGGATCCCTGGATCTTCGCCTTTTCGTTCATCACCGTCGCCGCGACCCTGATCATGGGTTACTGGGCGGCCGGCAAGTCCAGGACGGCATCCGACTTCTTCGTCGCCGGCCGAGGCGTCTCGGTGGGTTGGAATGCGTCCGCCATCTCCGGCGAATACCTCTCCGCCGCATCCTTCATGGGGGTGGCGGGAACCGTCATGTCGAGCGGCTACGATGCGCTTTGGTATCCCGTGTGTTACGCCTGCGGTTACCTTTTCCTCCTGCTGTTCATCGCCGGTCCGCTCCGCCGCTTTGGAGCCTACACCATCCCGGACTTCGCCGAAGGCCGCTTCGATTCGCCGGTGTTCCGCAAGATCGCCGTGATCTTCGTCCTCTTCATCGGGTTCTTCTACACCATGCCGCAGATGAAGGGTGCCGGCACCACCCTCGCCTATGTGTTCAAGGAGATCACCTGGTTTGGCACCCAGGGCCTGCCCTACTGGGTCGGCGTGGTCGTGGTTGGATCGGTGATCACCGTCAATGTGGCGATCGGCGGCATGAAGGGCATCACCCTCGTCCAGGCCTTCCAGTACTGGCTCAAGCTGTTCGCCATCTCGACTCCCATCTTCGTCCTGATCGCGGTGTACGGTGGGTACGGCACCCACCTGCAGAAGAACAACGCCGCCCAACCCACCGCCATCGTCGCTCCGGCATCCCCTCAGACTCAGGCCACCCCACCACTGCCGATCGCGCCGGTCGGACTCTCGCCAGACCCGGCAAATCAGGTCCGCGCCGCCCTGCCGGCCGCGGCCCCCGATGACGCCACCTGGATCAACCCATTCGGCCGTCTGAGTTCGAAGGCGGCCAAGGCGGCGAAGCTTTCAGCGGAAGAATCCCGTCCCTACGCCCTGCTCTACACCTATTCCCTGATCATTGCCTTGGTTTGTGGCACCGCCGGCCTACCGCATATCCTGGTCCGTTTCTACACCAACCCCGATGGCGTGGCAGCCAAGCGGACCACCATGTGGGTCATGATCCTGATCGGTGTTTTCTACCTGTTCCCTCCGATATTCGGGGTGCTTGGACGCAATCTGATGCCGTCGCTGTATGAAGGCATCGGATCGAAGGGAACCGACAAGGTGGTGCTGGAGTTGCCGCGGGTCCTTCAGGGCACCTGGGGTTCCGTCCTTTCCGGGATCACCTGCGCAGGAGCCTTTGCGGCCTTCATGTCCACCTTCTCGGGCCTGCTGGTCTCCATGACCGGCGCCATTGCCCACGATGTCTACGGCCGGATCCTCGCTCCCCAGTCCACCCCTACCCAACGCATGCAGATGTTCAAGTGGTGCGCCTTTGGAGTGGGCGGAGTGGCGACCCTCCTGGGATGCTTCGTGGAAAAGCTGGAGATCAACTTCATGGTCGGTCAGGCCTTCGCCATCGCCGCCGCCAGTTACTTCCCATTGCTCTTCATGTCCGTCTGGTGGCGGGGCATGACCATGAAGGGAGCTGCCACCGGCATGCTCGCCGGGGGGGTGTGCGCCCTGGGAGCCGTGGTCCTCACCAACCTCAGCGACCTCAAACTCGTTGACCTGGCCTCCTTCTGGGCAGGCCATCCGCTGGTCCGCATCCTGTGCGAACAACCGGCGATCTGGTGCGTCCCCATGGCCATCACGCTCATGGTCGTCGTGTCGCGGATGACCCGCGCCGAGGTGCCAGCCGACATCCGCATGAAGATGCTCGTCCTCCACGCCCCCGAAGCCCTCGGCCTCAAACAGGAATACGTCCGCGATCACGAGGGGCACTGAACCGCAGGGAAGCGGCGAGATGCCGCTGGGCGCGACCCAGAAGCACCTGCCGTCCACGTGCCATGCCTTCAACCAGCGGCACCCAGGCCGTAACCTAGAACCCGGCAATCCTCAGGATGTCCTCGAGGGCCGGCAGTGGCGTCCAGGCCTGGCCGCGCCGAATCACCAGTTTCGAACAGGCGTGCGTGCGGAGCTCCGCCTCGTTCACCGCCAGCAATCGGATCCGATCCGATCCAGGAATCTCCCGGGCGCTGCGTGGAATGATCCGCAGCGGAGCCCCGTTGAAGGCCATCGCAATATCCCATCCGGCCACGCCCTCCTTCTCCGTCGCAGGATTGCGCACCACCAACCCCGGGAATCGGTTAGCCCAGCTGAACCTGGGATTCCGGACGAACACCCGCAGCACTTCAGGCTGGGTGGCCAGGAACCGGGCCAGCGAAAAGTTGGTTCCCTGACGCTGGGAGGCGAGCAGGACCGGGGCCGGGTCCACTCCGAGAAAATTGCGACCGTTGTACTCGCCGTGATCATTGCGGGTACCGGCCTGAAAACGACGATGCCATTCGCTGTAGTGTTCTCCGGCGCGAAAGCAGATCTCGAAATGGAGATGGGCCCGATCCTGGGTGATCCGCTGCTTCGTGTTCGACGTCCGGCCCATCGTCGCGATCCGATCCCCAGCCCGCACCGCCTGCCCCGGCTTCAACCCCGCCGTGACCGCCGAGAGATGCGCGTAAAGCGTGTGCACCTCCATCCGATCCATGACGTGACGGAGGACAACGTAGTTGCCGTAATTCGACAGACCGGACTTCAGGTTGACGTACGCCACAGTCCCGTCGGCCGCGGCCAGAACGGGATCGGTCGGCTCGCCGCGGCGATCCCGCTGGGTGCAGCGAATGTCGAGTCCCTCGTGCAACTGGCGGCCCTCGGTGCGCACACACCCAAACTGACCGCTGGTCCACGGTTTGCCGGCGGTGCCGACGAAGTACTTCTCGCCACCGCCATCCGCCTCCACCAGGGAGCGATTGGCCGTGGGAAGCTGAAACGACTGAGCCGAAAAAACCGGGGCCGCCAGGATCCAGACCAGAACGCCCCCCCAGAAACCCCGCCTCATTTGAGGAACATCTCCTCGTCGGGCGTCGACGTCTTGTCGTTCTCACGCGCGACCTTGCTGGCGCTCTTCGCCTTCTCCTGCCTCTTCTTGGCGGCCTGTTCCGCCTTCTTGTCCGGCTTCTTCTGGTTCTCCAGCTTGATCGCCACGTTGTTCAGACCGCGAACAATCCGCTCCGCCTCGTCCCGGGTCGCGTCCGGGGTGAAAAGGATCTCGCCATCCTCTAGGGGCTTGGTGATCAACGGTGCCCCGAGCCATCTCCCTTCCGTCCAGCGGGCGTAGATCGCGATTCGCCTGCCCGGGCGGGTTACCGTGGCCATCTGCAACCGGAGTGCGCCCTGGGTCGTGAACTTGATGTAGATCATTGGGCCTGCCAGACCATCGATCAGGCGCGCCTGCTCAACGAAACCGCCATCCACAAAGGCGTTCTTCTCAACGTTCAAGGTCACTGGATGGGCCCGGAATACCTTGATGCGACCCGTCCCCATCCCAATCGAAGGGGTCTCGCTCCGGAACTCGATCGTCGTTGCCTGCTTTTCAGGCTTTTCGTCCTTCTGCTCCTTCGAATCCTTGGAGGAACTCGAGGAATCGTCACCCGTCGCACACCCCGCTCCCAGGCAAAGCCAAAGGAACAGGCCGAAAAAGAGGTTGATGCACCCCGGTTGAATCCGCATTTTACACCCCGAAGCTAAAGTCATTTCCGCAATACAAGAAGCTATGGGCCAGCAACACAACAAAATCGAGAAACGCCGCCGCCGCACTTCCTACCTGCGTCGCAGGAAGGACAACGTCAAGTCGGAGGCCGCACGCAAAAAGTCCTGAGCCTTTCAAGGCCACGGTTCCAACCAGGATAAGCCTCGACCGCTCTCCGGTCGTCCGGCCTACCAACGGTGCCCCGCAGCCTCTGGCTCCAGGGCACCTTTTTCATGCCCAGCCCCAGTGAGGACCGCACTCCTTTCCGTTCAACTCAAGGTCTTCAGCGCATTCCACGCCGATCCGTAGGCTCCGGCGATGTCCCCCAGTACCGGCGGGATGATCCGCACCTGGGCTCCCCCCGGGCGCCATTCGAACTGGTCGAGATGCGCCTGAAGCGGCGCGAAAAGGGCCGGACCGGCCTTGGCCACGCCGCCACCGATGATCACCGCCTCGGGATCAAGGACGTTGATGATCGAAGTGACGCAGGCCGCCAGTGCCTTCACCGAACGCAGCCACAGGCGCGTCGCCTCGGCATCCCCCGTCAGGTGCGCTTCGACCAACTCCCGACTCGATCGGAATCGTCCTGCGCTGCGTGCGGCCACCGTCTTGTGGCCGATCTCCAGTTCGATGCTTCCCGGCGCATTCACATCATCGGGCGGACCATTGAAATCCACCGAGATATGTCCCAGGTGCCCGGCGCGTCCGATGTGCCCCTTCAACAGCCGGTGATCCACGATGGCGGCGCCGCCCACCCCGGTTCCCAGGGTGAGCATGGCCACATCTTCCATCCCACGGGCGGCACCGAGCCAGGCCTCGCCAAGCAGTGCCGCATGCGCGTCATTCAGGACCGGGACCGTTCGGCTCCGTCCCAGATAAGTCGTCCAATCCAGATTCTCCAATCCCTCCAACCGCCCAGGAAGATCGGCAATGCAACGGCCGGATCGGGCCGCCAGACCCGGAGCGGACACTCCCACGGCGTCGGCTTTCCCGTGGTCCTGCTCGAAGCGGGTCACCAGGTGGCGGATGGCCCGGGCCCATTCCATCTCCCGGTCCACGAAAGGATGATTGGTCTGCTCCAGAAGCTGGCCATCTTCCTTCACCACCACCGCCTTGATGGCGGTTCCCCCGAGGTCGATCCCGATCAGTTGCCGCATAGAGGAGGCGTACCTGCCACAGGTCGAAGGTGGGCGAAAGGGCAAAAACCGGAAACGACCCAGTCCAGTCGTGTTCCGGCTGAAAAACAAACTTGCACCAAGCGCTTTGCTGCGTAAGGTGCCCGCCCGCGCTGAAAAGGGCCGGTAGCTCAGCGGTAGAGCAGCGGCCTTTTAAGCCGTTGGTCCAGGGTTCAAATCCCTGCCGGCCCACCATCAGTGCTGGATTTAGGTGCTAAGTTTGGTCTGGAAGGAATTACGGCGTGACAACCGTTGGTCCAACCGGCTAATCGAAGCACAACGGTCTGCGACCCCATCGTCTAGAGGCCTAGGACACCGCCCTTTCACGGCAGTAACCGGGGTTCGAATCCCCGTGGGGTCGCCATCGTTGCAGGAAATGAGTCCCGCGCTTCGTCGCGGGACTTTTTGTTTGTCCCCCGACTGTCTGTCGCTCCCGAAAGTCATCCGCAAAATTGGCCTCCGACGCGAGATGGGGGCGAGCATGGTCGGCATCGCAAGGGGCGAGCAATCGATCGTCAATCCCGGCCCCGGCAAGGAACTCGCGCCGGGTGACCAGGTCCTGGTGCTGGGTACGGAGGTCCAACAGGAAATGGCGCTGCGAACACTCCGGACCAAACTCGCCAACTGATCCCGTCAGACGCCCAAGCGCACCCGGGAAAAATCACATTGCTTGCCTGGGCTGTTGACCGCTAGGTTGTCAGGCCGATTTGGAGTGATTTGGGAATGATTTGGGAATGAACTCGGAACTGACAAAGAGAGCCTTGGAGAAGGTGGGTAACCCCCACGTTCTGGTGAACCTGATTTCCCGCCGGGTGCGGCAACTCAACGGCGGTGGCGGCTTCAGCCGCCCCCTCGTTGAAGTCGCCCCGGGGATGGGCTTGGCGGACATCGCCTTGCTCGAGATCATCGAAGAAAAAATTGGTTGGGAACTGAAGGACAAGGAGATCACCTGACCCACGGTTCCCACCGGGAGCCGCTCCTGTAAATTGCCAGACGGCCGGGGACTGTGTCTCCGGCTTCTTTTTTGTGCCCGACATCCTCCACAACGCCAAGGCGCGTCGCGACTACGAGATCCTCGAGACAGTCGAAGCCGGATTGGTCCTCCGCGGCACCGAGGTGAAGTCCTTGCGGGCCGGCCGCGGCCAGATCACCGAGGCCTTTGCGCGGATCGAGAAGGGCCAGGCCTGGCTGTATAGCGCCCACATCGACGAGTACTCGCACGGTAACGTCTACAATCACATCCCCAAGACGCCCCGGCGACTGTTGCTGAACAAATCGGAGATTCGACGACTTGAAGGACTCACCAACATCAAGGGACATGCCTTGGTGCCGCTGGCGTTCTACTGGAAAGGCAACCGGGTGAAGGTTCGCCTCGCCGTCGGACGTGGGAAGGACTTCGGGGACAAACGCGAAGACCTGAAGAAGCGGGAAGCAGACCGTGAAGTGCAACGGGTCCTCTCCAGCCTGCGCAAGGGACGATAGCCGCCCCGGGGCGGTCGCTACGACCGGGCATCGCGCCCTCCCAATCGTCGGTATCCCTCTGCAACCCCATCGAAACACAACAAGGCCGCCTGATTTTTCAGGCGACCTTGCTTGATTTCACGACTCCGCGATCCCGCCACGTTCCCCCCGTCCCATGGGGCCAGGAAAAGTCGAAGGACGGACCCGTCGTCAAACGGCCGGGATCAGGACACTTGCAATCGCGATTACTTCGCGGCCGCGACTTCCTTCTTCCAGGTGCGGGGCGGTGCCTTGACCACCAGACCCTTTTTCAGGGCGGAAACGGCAACGCGAATGTAGCGAACCTCGCCGGACGGGAGCAGGACCTTCACCCGCTGCAGGTTCGGAAAGAACCGCCGCTTGGTGATGGCCGTCACGTGCGTGCCGATGCCGCCCTTCTTCTTCGCCTTACCCGACCGCCAGATGTGATTGCCCTTGATGGGGCGTTTTCCGGTCACGCTGCAAATCCGAGACATAATTCAGAACCTTCTTTCGAAAAGAGGCGCAGTGGGTACCAGTGCCACTGATTGTCAGCAAGCGATTAATTCAGCTTGGTTGCAGACCGATCCCTTTGCTCTCCTGACGCATCACACAAAGCGGCGATCCCGTATGCATCTGACAACTCTTGACTGGTCCATCATGGCGGTGGCCTTTGCCGTTTACCTCGCCATCGGTCTCTTCGTCGGCCGGAGTGCCGGAAAGGATTACGAAAGCTACTTCCTG
>CAMCFL010000154.1 GCA_945873715.1 Akkermansia muciniphila | reverse complement strand
TCCCGATCCGCGCGCCCATGGCACCCTGGCTCCCTACGTCTGGGCACTGCGCCCGGGCGGATCCCACGTCGTGACGATGCTGGGCAAGGTGATCCAACGTCGGCCCCTGTATCGCTACCGGGCCCCCGATTTCTTCGAAGACGGCCAGCAGCAGACCGAAGTGCGCGGCGAGGTGGCCGGCTTTCGGGGTTTTCCAGTGCCCCACCTGTCTGAAGAGGGACGGGCCTGGGTGCGGGCGACGCGGGCGTATTGCGAGGCGCACAGGATCCGATTGGTCTATGCGCTCCCGTGGACGCTGACCGATCCGACCGCCGAAGACTCCGTCCGTCGACTGCACGCGGCGTTCCTCGCCGATCTCGCCCAGGAAGTGGAGATCCTGCGTGAAACCACCCTGGGATGTGTCACCCGACGCGACTGGTTCTGCGACACCCAATTCCACATGACGCTGGAAGGCTCCCGGATCCGGACGGCGAGTCTGATCGAGGCGCTGAAAGCGGGGAGCGGATGGTCCGAAACGGAATTGAGGCGTCTGGCGTCGAGCCCTTGACCGCCCGCGGGGGCGGCGAGGAATGAGATCCCTGAGCGGAAATAGCAGCAACCCCTCGGGAAAGCTGCGACCGGACGCCGGAGGCGTCCCGGAAGGTAGCCGGCGGTCGCTCGACCGCCGGTCCACGGATTCAACCCCCACCGACCCCGGTGGGGTCGCGCTTCTCCACGAGGGTGGGGTCAGGCCTCACTTTTGACACTTCGCCGGCTTCTTCAAAGCGTGCTTCCGAACCGGTCAAGCTACGATCGAACGTGATGTCTGGAGTAGATGGGGCTCGGCATGGTGGAGGGTAATGCAACGATCCCGGCGGATCCCGGCTTAGCCTTTAGGTCGGAGCACCGAGGGGAGGCGCGACCCCTCCGGGGTCGATGGGGGGGTGGATCTGCAGACCGGCGGTCGGGCGACCGCCGGCTACGTTCCAGGACGCCTCCGGCGTCCGTGTCCGCGGAAGGGTCACGGGTCACGGAGGGGTCAGGCCTCACTTTTGACACTTGGACTGCTTCTTCGATGGGTGGTTCCAAACGGCCCCAGCTGCGATCGATGGCGAAGTTTGGAGTACGTGAGGCGCGGAGAAACGAAGGACAAGCGGTTCGAGAATTCGTGTGTTTGGTGTGATTCGTGGGCAAACTCAGGCCCTCCAGATTCAAAGCGACCGCCGGCTAGCTTCGAGACGTCTCCGGCATCCGTGGCGGGACCGTCCCGCCGCCGGCCATTTTTCGCGAGTCGCGTCCACTTCGCTCTGGCATCGGTGCGGAGGGCGGGCTAAGGGCGTTGCATGTCGTGGAGGATGGTCCTGGGCTGGGCACTGGTTGCCGTGATTCTGGGGGGGTGCAGTACGCCGCAGGAGACGTTTGCCCATTTGCGAACGCCGCCGCCCCAGCCGCCCCAGCCCCCGGCTCGGGCAGGTGCCGAGGTCGTGGTTCCCGGGATTCCTCCGGAGGCACCCCCGGTCCCTCTGACTGAGACTCCGCCGAAGCCGGCGGTGGACTTGCCCGTGCCCAAGGACATTGCCCAGACGGCGACGCCGCAGGCGGATTCGGGTTCGGTCGTGGACGTCAGCCGGCCGGAAGGGTTGGTGCCGAACCCCGCCCCGAGCCTGGCCGTCATTGCCGGGGATTGGGTGGACCTGGGTGCGTGGTTGCAGGAACGGGGTTGGTCGAGCTTTCACCCCGTGCCCCACGGCAAGGATCTGCGGCATGAGAGTGATGGTCCGGGCGGTACGATTGCCGTTCTCCCGGGGCAGAAGAAGACCTGGTGGAACGGGACGCAGGTCTGGTTTGGATTCGAGCCCCGCCTGGAGAAGGGACGGATCAAGATCCATCGCCTGGATCTCGCCGCTCATTGCCTTCCCTTGATGTCCGGCAGCGTGGCCACGGATCTGGCCGCCCGCAGCGTGGTCATTGATGCCGGCCATGGCGGACGGAATGCCGGGACGCGCAGCATCTCGGGCAATCGCCATGAGAAGGAGTTCACCCTCGACTGGGCATTGCGATTGAAGGCGCTGCTGGAATCCCGCGGGTGGAAGGTCACCCTGACGCGGACCAACGACGTGGACCTCAGCCTCGCCGAACGGGTCGATCGGACCGAGGTCTCGGATGCCGTTCTCTTTCTCAGTCTGCATTTCAACTCGGCCTTCCCCAACCGGGAAGCCGCCGGGCTCGAAACCTATTCGGTGACGCCCAGGGGGATGGCTTCCCATGTGATCCGGGATTTTGCCGACGAGCCCACGCGGAGTTTTCCCAACAACGCGCATGATGCGGTAAACCTGCGGTTGGCCCTGGCGGTGCATCGCTCCATCCTCGGCATGACTGGCCAGGCGGATCGTGGGGTCCGCCGGGCGCGGTTCATGGACGTGCTCCGCTGGCAGAATCGTCCGGCCATCCTGATCGAGGGCGGGTATCTTTCGAGTCCCCAGGAGGCGGCGCGGATCCAGTCGCCGGAGTTTCGTCAGAAGCTGGCCGAGGCGGTGGCGGCGGCGCTGCCTTGAGGAGCGGTAAAGACCAGCGGTAACTTTCGCTCCTTGGTGGGAGTCTTCCCCTCCATGGAAGCAAGGCAGCGAACCGGTGACACCGGGCGGCACCGGGCATTCACCCTGATCGAGCTGCTGGTGGTGATCGCCATCATCGCGATCCTGGCCGGCATGCTGCTCCCGTCGCTGGCCCGGGCGAAGGACGCGGCCCGTCGGATTTCCTGCGTCAACAACGTGCGGCAACTGGGTCTCTCGGTCCGCATGTACTCGGACGACAACAGCGATCGGTTCCCGGGTCGGGCGATCACCAATCGCTGGCCCACGGCGGGTCTGCCCTATTACCGGACGATCAAGGTCCTCCGTTGTCCGTCCGATCCGCCCATCTTGAAGAGTTCCGGTGGCGGATTCATCGGCATGTCTTCCAATACCCACCCGGCGGATTTCGCGCCCCGCACCTACCTGATCAACGGGTGGAATGATTTCTACAAACGATCCCTGACGGCCGCCGAGTGGTCTTTCTTCCGGGTCATGGGCGCTGGCGACAAGACCCTGCGAGAAAATGATGTTCTCGAACCCACCGAGACCGTCCTGTTCGGCGAGAAGGAATCCGAGTCCATGCATTTCCACATGGATTTCGACCAGTTCGACGACCTCCTGCAATTGAACCAGAACCGTCACGGCAACTCGGCCAAGAGCGGGCGCGGCGGCGGCTCTGATTACGCGATGGCGGATGGATCGGTGCGCTTCATGAAGTTCGGCCGATCCCTCGCGCCTTTGAATATGTGGGCCATCTCACCGGAGGCGCGGCAACTGGGCCTGACGGCTCCCTGAAAGCCATGAATACCAAGAACTGGATCCTGCTCGGCGTGGCCGTGGTCCTCGGGGCCTGCTACGCGGTCTTCAACACCGAGTGGCTCCGGCCGGATCCCATCCAGATCCAGGCCCAGGTGCGGGAGATCTCCGGTCGCGCCAGCCTCGAATCCCGGCGGGTTCCCCGCGAGGCGCGGGAGGCCCGGAAGAGAGACGGACAGAAGCGAAGCGCACGCACCGGCTCGGGGCCGGCACCCACGGAGACGGGCAAGTTCGATGGGGTGTACCCGGTGGTCTTCGCCCTCGACGGCGAGTATCGCCTGACCTCGGTCCGGGTGATCGAAGATCAACCGTCCGTTCCTGGTCACGCGCCGCTCATCGTCTGGCAGTTGAACAGCACGAGCAACTCGGCTCCGACCAAGGCCCTGCTCTACGGAAAGACTCCCCGTGGGATGAAGCTCAAGGACGAGCGCAACCAGCCTGCCCGTCTCCTGCCCGGCACCGTCTATCGGCTGGAGCTCCAGGCCGGTCGCTATCAGGGCAAGACCACTTTCCAGACCAAGGAGATCGTCCCGCCCGAGGCTCCCGCCGGCGGATCCTGACAAGACTTGGATGCGCCCGACGGCAATCGGAGGCAGGGTGAAGGCATGCGGTTTCTGATCGCCATCACCGGAGCCAGCGGATCCCTGTACGCCCAGCGTCTTCTCGACCAGTTGGATCCGGTCGAACACGAGGTCCACGTCATACTCAGCCAGTACGCACCGCAGGTGATCGCCGAGGAGATGCCTGGCGGACTCCAACTGCGCGAGGGCGTTCACACGCACAGTCTGCGTTCGATGAACCTGCCCTTCGCCAGCGGATCCAATCCGCCCGATGCCATGGTGGTCATCCCGTGCAGCATGGGGACCGTGGGCCGAATTGCCCATGGGCTGAGTTCCGATTCCATCCTGCGCTGTGCCGACGTGATGTTGAAGGAACGGCGGAAGCTCATTCTGGTCCCCCGCGAAACGCCGCTTTCCCTCATCCACGTGCGGAACTTCGAACTCCTCTTGCAGGCGGGAGTCCTCCTGCTCCCGGCCAACCCGTCGTTCTACACGCGGCCGACCACGGTGGAAGCGGTGGTCGATACCGTCGTTGCCCGGGTGCTCGATCATCTCGGCGTGCGCCATTCGCTGACGCACCGCTGGCAGGATGAACCGGAGTAGGGGGCCGAACTCCCCGGAGGGACGAGCTCTGCGAGTCCGTAACCCCGCGCCCGAACCGGAGGTGCCCACGAATCACACCAGACACACCTATCCGGCAGGAGGAGTTCGTGTGATTGGTGTGATTCGTGGACGATCCCTTTCCCGGTGTCGTCCATGCCGGATCAGAATGAGTCTCGTTGACCTCGTCGGCTGCCTGATTTCGGACTCGCGGAGCTCGTCCCTCCGGAGGATCCCGGTTGAACCGGAGCGCGGCTCTGGCCCACCGTGACGCTGTCATGGGTGTGATCTTCCTCCTGGTACTGGTGGCCCTCGGTCTCGGTGCGTTGGGCCTCGTGCTGTTGGCCGTCGTCTTCCTGATCCGCATCTCCCGCGGGAAGTCCGGGATCAAGGGCGGGCTTCCGCCGTATTCGCCCCGTGACGACGGATACTGGGCCCAACCCTCCGTCTTCGGATCGACCTCGGATGCGGCCGTCCCGCCTCCGATTCCCTCGGATTCCGAGGACCCTGCGGATCCCCGTCGCCATCACGGCCATGATGGTTCTTCCGTTTCCGCACCCATTCCGGAGTCGTGTCCGTCTCCGGATTCCTCCTCGAATTCCGGCTGCAGCAGCGACTCGGGATGCTCGGATTCGGGTGGAAGCAGTTCGGGTTCGAGCGGGAGCAGCGAGTGAGCCGGTAATCCTGAGCACATTCGACCTGGGAGTGGGTTCAACCGCCGATGGGCGCAGAGGAACGCAGATTCATCCCAATGCCCCCATGAACGGGGGTATCCGGCGGCCCGCCGGTACCGGCCTTCTCTGCGTCTCGGCATCGCTGCGGGAGAATTCGGCTGCGAGCCCGGGCAGCGTTCAACAACAACGACGCAACGGCAGCCACGACCGGACCGGTTCATTCCCTCACGTCGCGTCCGTTGCGCCGTGGATGTAAAACTCCCTCCCTCCTCCGTACGGGTGGACGAAGCCCGGTGAGCCTGGGAGAGCCGGCGGTTTGGCCGGGGATGGCCGCGGAGAAGCGGAGCAGCGGAGATCGGACGGGCCTGGAACAATGCCTTCGTCCGGCGCGGGAGCGTCCTGGAGTGCGTGCAGCGTCAGTTGCCGCTTTCGCCCGCTGCGCTGGGTCGTGGACGGGCGAATCAGGTTCGCCCATGGGTTGCCCCGCGAGGGTTGTACCTTGGGATCGATGCCGGGGCACGGGGACGTCGCCGGTGTCCGGACGGCCCGCGGCCAAAGCGGCAGCTGACGCTGCGCGCACTCCAGGACGCTTCGCGAAGTTCGCGGCTCGTTATCGAAACACGTCGTCCCCTGGGTTGGCAGAGGCGGGGAGAGATTGGACCGCGGATTTCGCGGAAGGACGCGGATCGGACGCGACTCCGTCACCGGGTCAAACTCTCAAGTGGATCTCCGCTTCCTCTCCCCGAACGACGGTGCCGGCGGCCCGCTGCTACGGGCTTTCTCTGCGTCTTAGCGTCTCTGCGGGAGAATCCGATTGGTGGGGTTGCGTTTGTCTCCACGTTCAAACCTGCGGGCGGTGTTTGGGTTGGCGCGACCCCTCCGGGGTCGATGGGGGGGGTGATCTGCGAGCCGGCGGTCGGGCGACCGCCGGCTACAGTCCGGGACGCCTCCGGCGTCCGGGGAGGTGTCGCCCTGTGAGGGCGGCCATCTCTCCGCAGGGGCCATTTCGGACAAAGGATGCTACACTTTCGCCCATGGGGTTCGAACCACTGATGGCGATCCGGGAGTTGGCGGAGTTGGGCGGCGCGTCCTGGGACTGGGCGCAGGTGCACGTCGAGCGGCGTGCCGACGGCTGGTTGCTCCGGCATTCGGCCGATCCAGGGCGGGATCTGGCCACGCTGCGACCGCTTGGTTTGGATGAACTTCACGACTGGGCGGACGTGGCCGAAGGCGGTGCGTTCCGGCCGCTCCGATCAGCCCCGAGCCTGCGGGCGGGTTGGTCCTGTCCCGTGTCCGATCTCGGCGCGTTGGAAACGGCGTTGGACCGGCTGTATCCCGGGTCGGTGGCCGACTGGTGGGCGCTTCGGCAGGATCCCGACGTGGGGACGACCTTCCGTGAGTACGTGGGTCGTCAGACGGGGATCTACCGGGGGGCGCAGAAGCTGGGAGAGTCGGCGGCAATGGCGGCGATCCGGGCCTGTTGCCATGCGCGGTTCTGTTCCAAGCGTCGGATGTGGCGGGTGGATTCGATGGGGGCGGATGCACCGGAGACCAAGAGCCGGATCCCCTGCCTGGAACCTTGCGCGGTGGCCCTGGAGATGGCGCGGCGGGCGGCGAAGCTGGATTCGGGTCCGGTGGTGAATCTGGCGATTCCGCAGGACGAACTGGCGACCTTGGTGGCGGCCCTGGAACAGGCGGCGGGGCGACGTGAGGAGGCAGTGCGCGAGGGTGATCTCGGCGCGGCGACCAACCCCCGGAGATTCCAGTTGCTTCTCGAACGGATTCGGCCGGAATGGGTCTCCATTGCGGGTGCTTCGGCGGAATAGCGGGATCCTTGGACGGATCCTGGTCGCGGCGCTCCCAAGACAACGTTTCGATCATTTCATGAAATTGACCGTGCTCCCCCTTCTGGCGGCCCTGGGCCTTTTGGTCCCGGCGACGTTCCCCGTCTTTGCCCAGGATGCCGCCAAGCCATCCAGTGCCTCCGTCAACCTGCTT
>CAMCFL010000153.1 GCA_945873715.1 Akkermansia muciniphila | reverse complement strand
GCTGTAGGCCGCCTGCCCTCAGGCGGCGATCAGAGAACCGCCCGCTGAGGGCAGCGGGCCTGCAGCGTGCGAGGTTGTAGGCCGCCTGCCCTCAGGCGGCGATGAGACTACGTCCGCCTGGTTCGACGGCGGCAAGACGGGATCCGTCGATGTTACAGTTGCGTGAAGTGGGGCTGCGGCATCGACATGCCCCCCGGCGTTGTCACCCATATTGGGCATGCTCTCTTCGGGAAGGAGCCTTCGAGTGGAGGCGACCACGGGCCTCCAACAGGACCTGCAGGCAGGTCTGGTAGTGGCGGCATTCACGATCGTCCTCGCGCTCTCGTTTGGTTCGCTGATCTTTTCGGGCGAACTCGCACCGGCGAGTGCCCAGGGGGTCGTCATCGCCCTCATCACCGCGGTGATCAGCGGGTTGATCGTGGCCTGGCGGAGCTCCTATCCTGCGACCATGGCGATCCCCCAGGATCGCACCGCGCCAATCCTGGCGGTCATGGCGGCGGAGATTGCGGCGGCCCTTCCCGCGGTCCTCCCGGCGGGTGCCAAGGCCCAGGTGATCCTCGCCGGAATTGCCGTCACTAGCCTGGTCACCGGCCTCGTCCTCTATCTCATCGGGCGCTTCCGGCTCGCGAACGCCTTTCGATTCATTCCCTACCCGGTCGTGGGGGGATTCCTGGCGGGATCCGGATGGATGCTCACGATGGGGGCATTTCGGGTGATGCTGGGATTTCCGCTGCGATTGAGCGATCTGGGCAAGGCAGTCGAAATGGGCACCGTCTTGAGATGGCTGCCGGGAGTCGCCTTCGGCTTGGCGCTCTTCGTGACCGTGCGTCGGTTCAAGAGGCCCATCATGATGCCGATCCTGCTGGTGGGCGTTGTGGTGGCCTTTTACGCGGTCCTCCTGCTCTCGGGCACCAGTACGGAAAGCGCCCGGGCCTTGGGTTGGCTTCCCGTGCCGCCGTCCGAGGGGGGAACTCAGGGAATCATGTGGTCTCCCTCGGCCCTGGGACTGTTGGCTCCGGGAGCGATGCTGAAGACGGCGGGCATCGCCGGCACCGTGCTGCTGACCGCGCTGATCTCCATCCTGCTGAATGCGTCCGGGCTCGAGTTGGTGGTGCACGAGGAGATCGACATCAACACGGAGTTGCGGGCAGCGGGAATCGGCAACCTGGTCAGCGGTTTGGCGGGCGGTGTCCCGGGGTTCCATTCACTCAGCCTCTCCCGCCTGGCTTATGATCTGGGTGGCCGGAGTCGTCTGGCGGGTTTGACCGCCGCCACACTTTGCGGAGTGGCCTTGCTGGCCGGGCCCTCGTCCCTCGCCTTCCTGCCGAAGTTTGTTCCCGGCGGCCTCCTCTTCTACCTCGGCCTCGGATTCCTCTTCGATTGGGGTTATGTCGCTTGGTTTCGTCTGCCCCGGGCGGACTATGCCGTCGTCGTCCTGATCCTGTGCGTGGTGGGTGGGGCAGGCTACCTGCAAGGGGTCCTGTTCGGTGTGATGGCGGCCGTGTTCCTGTTCATCCACAACTACAGCAAGGTCGGCGTGGTGACGCGGACCCATACTGGCACGGACCAACAGAGCAATGTGGAACGACCGATTCCGCATCAGCGACTCCTCCGCGTCCACGGGGGCGAGACCCAGGTCCTCCGATTGCACGGCTTCATCTTTTTCGGGACCTCGGCCCGGGTGCTGGATCAGATCCGGCTCCTGGCCACGGATTCCCAGCTTCCAAAACTGCGCTTCTTCGTCCTGGATTTCCGGCAGGTGAGCGGCATCGATTCGTCGGCGACCCTCAGCCTCGCCCGGGCCCGGCAGCTCGCAACCAAGCAGCAGTTCATGCTCTGCTTTTCCCACGTGCCACCGGAGGTTCGTCGCCAACTCTCAAGGGCGGGATTCGAAGGCGATTCGGGGGTCGCCCACCGCTTCTTCCGGGATCTCGACCATGCCCACGAATGGTGCGAGGAAAACATCCTGGCCATCCACCGCGACGAGATCGCGGACCAACTCGACGTGCGCTCCCAACTCGAGGCGATCTGGTCCCGGCCGGAATACGTTCCCCGGCTCCTTGTCTATCTCGAGAGACGGGAGTTCGACGCCGGAACCCATCTCATACGGCAGGGGGATCCGGCGGATGCCCTCTACTTCCTGGAATCCGGTGAGGTGACGACCCTGCTGGAGCTGGGCAATGGCCAGACCCAGCGTCTCCGGCGGCAGGGGGGTGGAACGGTCCTCGGTGAGTTGGGGTTGTTTCTCGGCGTTCCACGTACCGCCTCCGTGGTGGTCGAGAAGCCGTGTGTCGCCTTCCGCCTCTCTGCCGAAGCCCTGGAGTCGATGCGTCAAAAGGATCCCGAGGTGGCAGGGGTGTTCTACGAGTTCCTGGTCCGGTACATGGCGGAGCGCATCGTGAATTGCAGTCGAACCATCCGGGCTTTGGCAGAATAGTTCTTCCCCGCCCGCCCCGAAGTGAGCCTCGTGACCTCGTCGCCTACGGGGGTAGGCGTCGACGTGAGGAGACTCTGACTTCCCGTCGGACGGGCGTTGGCCCGGGAATGTTCCCCGCCCGCCCAGAGTGAGCCTCGTGACCTCGTCGCCTACGGGGGATCGGACCGGCCAAATTTTGGTCAGGGTCGGGCAACGGACAACAAGCGTTGGAGGGGGACGTCCGGGATGTTGTGGGCGACCGACGGCGGTCACTCATGGAAGCGACGGCAACATTCACGGCAGCGACGGGCATGGCGGCGAAACGGGAGGCATTGGCCTGTTTCCACTGCGGCACCGCCTGCGTGCCCGGACGACATGCGAAGGAGGGACGCGAATTCTGCTGTGCCGGCTGTCAGACGGTGTTCGAGCTGCTGAGTGAAGCTGGTCTGGATCGGTACTATGAGCTGGGCGATGGCGTCCGGGCCCGGATCGAGGCCGGGACGGCGACCGAGGCCTTCCGGTTTCTGGACACGCCCGAGGTGCGGACCCGGTTCGTGGACTTCGATGACGGCAAGACGACCCGCGTCACGTTTCACCTGCCCAACATCCATTGCCTGGCCTGTGTCTGGCTGCTGGAGAACCTCTTCCGACTCAAGCCGGGCATCGGCAAGTCGATCGTCCATTTTCCGCGCAAACAGGCGGTAATCACCCTGGATCCGACGGTTCTGAAGTTGTCGGAGGTGGCCGCGTTGCTGGATTCGCTGGGCTACCCGCCGGAGTTGCGGTTGGCGGATCTGGAGAAGCCGCCGGTCAACCCGTTGACCCGGCGTCTGTGGTTGCAGACGGGCATCGCCGGGTTCGCGTTCGGCAACACGATGCTGTTCAGCCTGGCGATCTATCTCGGGCTGGATTCGATCAGCGCCCCGGCGTTCCTGGGGATGTTCGGGATGCTCAGCCTGCTGCTTTCCATCCCGGTGGTGACCGTCAGCGCCCGGGACTACTGGGTGACCTCGTGGCGGGCGCTGAAGCATCGGCAGATCCCCATCGAGGTCCCCATCGCCTTCGGGATCGTGGCCATCTGGGGGCAGAGCACGTGGGAAGTCCTGAGTGGAACGGGCGAGGGCTACTTCGATTCACTGGCCGGCCTCCTCTTCTTCCTCAACATCGGGCGGATCTTTCAGCAGAAGACCTTTGATCGCATGGCTTTCGACCGGGATTACCGGTCGTTCTTCCCGCTGTCGGTCATCCGGCGGCGGGGCGATGCCGACGAGCGGGTTTCGTTGGCGGAGATCGCCGTGGGCGATCGCCTGGTGGTGCGACACGGAGAACTCGTGCCGGCCGATGCGCGGTTGGTCTCGGGCGCGGGGATGATCGACTACAGTTTCGTCACGGGCGAAGCCGAGCCGGTCACCCGGGCTGCCGACGAACGACTCCATGCGGGCGGACGTCAATTGGGCGGTGCGATCGAGATCGAGACGGTCAAGGCGGTGAATCAAGGGTACCTGACCGATCTCTGGAACCAGGAAGCCTTCCGGAAATCCAAGGACAACACCTTCGGCACGCTCACCAATCTCTACAGCCGTCGGTTCACCTGGATCATCCTGGGGGTGGCGGTCACGGCGGCGCTGGCCTGGATGCCCTTCGACGTGGCACGTGGTCTGAAGGCGTTCATCTCGGTCCTGATCGTCGCCTGCCCCTGCGCGCTGGCCCTGGCGGCTCCGTTCACGCTCGGTTCCGCCCAGCGCGTCCTCGCGCGTCGTCGGATCTTCCTCCGCAACCCCGAGGTCATCGAGATCCTCGCCCGGATCGACGCCGTCGTCTTCGACAAGACCGGTACGCTGACCTCGACCGGAACCGGCGACGTCCGTTGGACCGGATCTTCCGGGCTCGAGCTGACGCCCGTCGAGGCGGCTGCCGTCCGGGCGATCGCTGCCCAATCCACCCATCCGCTCGCACGCCGGGTCTCGGATGCCTTGGCTGCCAGCGGACTGGCGCGGGTGGAGGTCGCGGGATTCCGGGAAGTCACCGGTTGCGGTGTGGAGGGTTGTGTCGACGGACGAACGCTGCGGATCGGGTCTCCGGCATGGCTCGCCCGGCAGGGCGTGACCGTTCCTGAAATCCAGATTCGCGGGAGCCGCGTCGGGGTGGCAGTGGATGGGGTGTATCGCGGGGAATTCGCGGTGGGCGGAGAAGTGAGGCCAGAGACGGACACCCTCCTGAAATCGCTCGCTGGGCGCTACGAACTGGCCTTGCTGAGCGGTGACAACGAACGCGAACGTGACCGGTTCACCGCCTTGTTCGGAGGGGCCGGACGCCTGCATTTCAACCAGGGACCGCTGCACAAGCTGGCCTTCATCCGGGACCTCCAGAACGCCGGACGCCGGGTGCTCATGGCCGGTGACGGGCTGAACGACGCAGGGGCGCTCCGACAGGCCGATGTCGGGGTGGCCGTCACGGAGGACGTGGCGTCCTTCTCGCCGGCCAGCGACGTGATCCTGCAGGCGGCGGAGGTGCCGCGGATCGGTGCGGTGCTGGACTTCTCCCGGCGGGTGGTCCGGGTGGTCCGGATCAGTTTCCTGGTATCGACCGCCTACAACGTGGTCGGACTGGCGATCGCCGCGAGCGGAAGGCTGTCGCCGATCGTGTGTGCAGTGCTGATGCCGCTGAGCTCGGTGTCGGTCGTCCTCGTGGCCTGTGGCCTGACCGAATGGGTGGCGAGACGAACGGGCGTGGCCGGCGGCGCAATCAGTCCAACCCCGGTGGAGTCCATGGCAAGGGAAGCGAAGTAACCATGAGCGTCATTCTCATACTCATCCCGCTGAGCCTGCTGGTGGCGGCCCTGTTTCTGGGGGCGTTCATCTGGGCCGTGCGGGGCGGGCAGTACGAAGACACCTGCACCCCTTCGATGCGGGTCCTGGCCGACGACGGGACGGTGAAGGCCCCGGAGCGGATGCATCCTGAGTTGGTCATGCATGTAGGCCGCCTGCCCTCAGGCGGCGGTGTGAAAACGCCCGCTGAGGGCAGCGGGCCTACCTTCGTGACAACCCACTCAAGATGCACCCGCCCGGAGGCGATCGATTTGAAAACCAACACGGAAAGAGACGATGAAGATAGAAACATTCAGGTATGACAACCGGATCGTCCGGGCCTTCGCGATCGCGACGGTGATCTGGGGGATCGTGGGCATGACCGCCGGGCTGCTCGCGGCGGTGCAGATGTTCTGGCCGGAGGCCAATCTTGCCCTGCAATACACCACGTTCGGACGCCTGCGGCCGTTGCACACCAACGCCGTCATCTTTGCGTTCGTGGGCAATGGCATGTTCATGGGGATCTATTATTCCCTGCAGCGACTGTGCAAGGCCCGCATGTTCAGCGATGCGCTGAGCTGGGTGAACTTCTGGGGTTGGAACGCGATCATCGTGTCGGCAGCGGTGACGCTGCCGTTGGGGATCACCAGCAGCAAGGAATACGCGGAGTTGGAATGGCCCATCGACATCGCCATCGCGCTGGTATGGGTGGCCTTCGCCATCAACCTGTTTGGAACCATCGTCAAACGGCGGGAGAAACATCTCTACGTGGCGATCTGGTTCTACATCGCCACGGCCATCACCGTCGCGGTGCTGCACATCACCAACTCGCTGGCCATTCCTGCCGGCCTCTTCAAGAGCTACTCGGTGTACGCCGGTGTTCAGGATGCGCTGGTTCAGTGGTGGTACGGACACAACGCCGTGGCGTTCTTCCTGACCACTCCCTACCTGGGCCTGATGTACTATTTCCTGCCCAAGGCAGCCAATCGCCCGGTGTTCTCCTACCGGCTGTCGATCATCCATTTCTGGGCATTGATCTTCCTCTATATCTGGGCGGGACCGCATCACCTCCTTTATAGCGCCCTGCCGGATTGGGCCCAGTCACTGGGCATGGCCTTCTCGGTCATGTTGGTCGCGCCGTCCTGGGGAGGAATGCTGAACGGTCTGCTGACGCTTCGTGGGGCCTGGGACAAGGTTCGCGAGGAGCCCATGCTCAAGTTCATGGTGGTGGGAATCACCGCCTACGGCATGGCCACGCTGGAAGGCCCGATGCTCTCGATCAAGAGCGTCAATTCCCTGTCGCATTACACCGACTGGACGGTTGCCCACGTGCATACCGGTGCGCTTGGCTGGAATGGGTTCATCACGTTCTCGATGCTCTATTGGCTGTTCCCCCGCCTCTACAACACGAAGCTGTGGTCCAACAAGCTGGCCAACTACCACTTCTGGATCGGCATCCTTGGGATCATGTTCTACGCCGTGCCGATGTACTGGGCGGGGGTCACCCAGGGGCTCATGTGGAAGCAGTTCACCGCCGATGGCTTCCTCCAGTATCCCAACTTCCTGGAGACCGTCCTCCAGTTGGTCCCGATGTACCGACTCCGCGCTGTCGGTGGCCTGCTGTTCATCATCGGCACCTGCCTGATGGCTTATAACCTCTATCGGACCGCGAAGAGCGGTCAGTTCATCCCCGACGTCGAGGCGCAGGCCGCCGCGCTGACGCCCGAGGCCGATGCCGCCCATCCGGCGGGCACCGGTCATCGATGGCTCGAGTCGAAGCCCCTCCTCATGACGGTGGGATCGGCGATCGCCATCCTCATCGGTGGTCTGGTCGAGATCATCCCCATGTACCTGGTGAAATCCAATGTGCCGACCATCGCCTCGGTGAAGCCCTACACCCCGCTGGAAATCCTCGGTCGCGATCTCTATATCCGCGAGGGCTGCGTGGGTTGTCATTCCCAAATGATCCGCCCCTTCCGTTCCGAGACCGAACGGTA
>CAMCFL010000152.1 GCA_945873715.1 Akkermansia muciniphila | reverse complement strand
TTGAAGCTCAACCCGTACTGCGTCCTTTCGCCCCCGATGACCCCGATCGCGTAACGGCCCGCCGGCAGGTTCTGGAGGAAGATGTGCTCCACGTTGTCCACCGTGCTCACACTCGACGCCAACAGCGTCATCGGCGTGTTCACCCCGTCCGTTGACCAGACCTCCAGGTTCAGATCCGCCAGCAGGCTCGACGCCAGAACGTCGTATCCGTCCAACGTGGTGAAATTGGCGGCCCCTGTCCGAGCCGACCCGGTGGGGTCCGCGGGATCGCCCGTCACCCGGTTCCACGCCAGCGTCACCGTCAACTGCCCCGTCTCCTGCGTGTTGTCCACCAGATAGTACTGAACCCCCACCACTCCGGTCCCGAGGTCCCATCCGCGGAGCGTGCTCACCGAGCCCACCGACTTCTCACCCGCCATCAACACGTCATAGGTGTCGTTCACCCGCAACTCGCCCGCACCCTGGAAGAGGTCCAGCGGTTGGGTCGGACTGTTCGCCCAGCCCACCAGCTTCTCCGCGCCAGTCAGGATCAGCGAACGGGTCACCCGCGGATCGTCGGCATTCGCCAGTGCCGGCGTTTCCTGTGCCCGATCCGCGATCAGCACCACCGTTCCCGCCACCAGCGGAGCCGTGTAACTCGATGCGTTCAACGGGGCCACCACATCCACCAACACCCGGCCCGTTCCATCCACCGTCGAAAGTCCGCCCGCGGAACCCCCATCCGAACGCCCCACGGCAATCGTGTTGTATCCCTGCGTCAGCAGGGCCGAGGGCGTGCCACCCCCAAAATTGTCGAGCCCCGCCACCACCGTGATCCCATCGCGGTCCACCAGATAATCCGCCCGGCGCAGGAGATCGACATTGAACGCCGACACCGTCGAAGCACCCACCCAACTCGCATTCACCACGCTTGGAGTCGGCAAGAGGGGATTGACCACCGGGGCCGTGCCCGACAGGAACTGCAAGGCCGCCGACTCCAGGAAACTCTCGGCGCTCATCGACACGAGGGTGGACATCCCCGGCGAAACTCCGGAACTCGGCGCGCCGTACCAATACCCCCCCACGGTCGTCGCGTGACCGCTGGAAAAGGTCAGGGATGACGGAGGGGTCACATCCGGCGACACCAGCGGCAAGGGACCGACGTGCGTGGGAAGCCCGTAAAGCGTGATCGCCCGCCCCGACGTGATCGAAGCACTGTTCAGGTCGGGCCAGTAGGTCGTCCACTGCTGGACCGTCGGCACTCCCCCCACCGTCACGTTGACGTTGGCCGTCGCATTCGCCTCGGTCTGCCACCCGGTGATTCCCACGCCTTGGGGCAGGGTCACGCCGTACCGGTTTCGCAGGTCGGTGACCCCGATGACATCCAGGTACTGCGCCGACAGACTTACCCCGGCAAGCGCCAGGGCCAGGCAGGCCCGCCATTGCGGGAGTCGCGCATGAGGAATCGTCATGTACGGAAGACCACCACACAACCAACAGGTCCGCAAGGCATCAGTCCGCGCCTGCCAAACTGCGCCCAAGGAAAAATCCCACTTGCGAGCTGTCCCGGACCCGCCTAAAAACTCGCCCCCGGTCCGCAATGGATCGGAAGCACAGCCAGCCAGTGTAGCTCAGTGGTAGAGCAACGGTTTCGTAAACCGTAGGTCGTCGGTTCAATCCCGACCACTGGCTCCAGTTCTCCCTCGCGGCCGTACTCCACAACGACGCTTGCTGCGTCGGGCTGCTTTCCGAATGTTCCCCGCGATGCCGAAACTCGCCAGTCGCACGCCCCACGCTACCCGGGATGCCCGCCGGATCGCCGTGATCAAGGCGCTGGCGCATCCTTCCCGCCTGGCCATCGCCGAAGCCTTGCAGGCCGGCGAACGCTGTGTCTGCGACCTGCGGGACCTCGTCGGGGCGGACCTGTCCACGGTGTCCAAACACCTGACCGTGATGCGCAAGGCCGGTCTGCTCGACATGGAGAAGCGCGGTCTCAACGTCTTCTACCGACTGCGCTGCCCCTGCCTCCTGAATTTCTTCGAGTGTGTGGACCGCCTCATTCCCGCCGCACAGCCGAAGACGACCTGCAAATAGCATTCTGACCTGCCCGTATCCGGTGGATCCCGGGCTTTACTTGGCGAATATGCCAAGTAGTCTCGACCCATGAAATCGATCCAGATCTACGATCCCCCGATGTGCTGCTCCACCGGGATCTGCGGTACGGACATCGACCCCGCCATGATCCGCTTCGCCTCCCTCCTCAAGCAGTTGTCCAACGCCGGCATCCAGGTGGAACGCCATAACCTCGGCCAGCAACCGATGGCGTTCGTCAGCAACCCGGCCGTCAAGGCCTTGCTGGACTCCGAGGGTACCGACGCGCTTCCGTTGATTTTCTGGGACGGCACGGTCCAGTTGAAGGGGCGCTATCCCACCGATGCCGAACGCGCCGAATGGCGGCGCGCAGCCGGGGTGGAAGGAGCATCGGTGTCGTGACCCTTCCGCTCTTCCGTCCGGACCCGGCCGCGACCACCCGCTTTCTGTTCTTCACAGGCAAAGGGGGCGTGGGCAAAACCTCGCTGTCGTGCGCGACCGCGTTGATGCTGGCCGAGTCCGGCAAGCGCGTGCTTCTGGTGAGCACCGATCCCGCCTCCAACCTGGATGAAGTACTGGCGGTGCCGCTCACCAACCAACCGACCGCAGTCCCCGGAATTCCAGGGCTGCACGCGCTGAACATCAATCCGGTGGCGGCAGCGGCGGCGTATCGGGAGCGCCTGATCGGACCCATGCGCGGACTGCTTCCACCGGCGGCGTTGCGGAGCATGGAGGAACAGTTGTCCGGTTCCTGCACGGTTGAGATCGCCGCCTTTGACGAATTCAGCGGTCTGATTGGCAACACGGACGCGACCGGGGCCTATGACCACGTCCTCTTCGACACCGCGCCGACCGGGCACACGCTCCGTCTGATGAGCCTGGCGAAGGCGTGGGACCAGTTCCTCGACAACAGCTCCAGTGGTACGAGCTGTCTCGGGCCCCTGGCGGGCCTGGAGAAGCAGCGGGCCATCTATGAGAAGACCGTGACCACCCTCGCCGACGCCTCGGCAACGACGCTGGTTTTGGTGAGCCGACCGCAGGGGGCGGCGTTGAGGGAGGCTCAACGGACCTCGGGAGAGCTTCGCGCGCTGGGGGTAGCCAACCAGCAACTCGTCATCAACGGCATGTTTGAAACGCAATGCCCGGAAGATCTGACTTCGCAGGCCCTGCAACGACGCGGACGGTCAGCGATCGCCGCCGCCGAAACCTTCATTGGCAGCCTGCCCACCTATATCGTGCCGCTGCGGCCCATCAATATTCTCGGGATCGGCGGTCTCCGGCAGCTTCTGGATGGCGACACCGGACCGGTCGGTGTCCCGGTGCCAACCGCGGCGTGGACGCCACCCGCGATGGAAAGTCTCGATGCGCTGGTGAACGACATCGAGCGCCACGGTCACGGAGTCGTGATGACGATGGGCAAGGGCGGCGTCGGCAAGACCACGGTTGCCGCCGCCATCGCGGTGACGCTGGCGTTGCGCGGCCGCCCGGTGCATCTCAGCACGACCGATCCCGCGGCGCATGTCGCCCAGACGCTCGCGGGACAGGTCCCGGGTCTGACCGTCAGCCGCATTGATCCCGCCGCCGAGACCGCGGCCTATCAGGCGGAAGTCATGGAGGCACAGGGCGCGAAGCTGGACGCCGCCGGACGCGCGTTGCTGGAAGAGGATCTGCGTTCCCCCTGCACGGAAGAGATCGCGGTCTTCCGTGCCTTCGCCCGGGAAGTGGACCGGGGCACCGATCGCATCGTCGTCCTCGACACCGCGCCAACGGGGCACACGCTGCTGCTGTTGGACGCGAGTGAAGCCTACAACCGCGAACTCCAGCGACAGTCCGGCAGTTCGCAGCCTGAATCGGTGCTTCGGCTGCTCGAGCGCCTGCGCGATCCGGAATTCACGCGCATCCTCCTGGTGACGTTGCCCGAAGCGACACCGGAGCATGAGGCGGCGACGTTGCAGGAAGACTTGCGCCGCGCGCACATTGAACCCTTCGCGTGGGTCATCAACCAGAGCCTGTTGAACAGCGGTTCGTGCGATCCGCTCCTGCAGCGGCGCGAGGCCGCCGAGCACCCCTACCTGCGTGAAGTGGTGGAACGCCACGCGACCCGCACGGCGTGGTTGCCCTGGCAGGCCGAGGAACCGGTCGGTCCCGCTGCCCTTGCGCGGCTCGCTTCAACCTCCCTCGAACACACCCCTGCATGAGCGCTGAAACCAGATCCATGGGCCTCTTTGAACGCCAACTCACCCTGTGGGTGGGATTGTGCATCCTGGGCGGCATCGGCCTCGGCAAGGTGGCTCCGGGCCTGGCGCAGGCGCTCGACGGCATGGCGATCCATGTGAACGGCGCGCCGGTCGTCTCCATCCCCATCGCCATCTGCCTGTTCTTCATGATGTATCCCATCATGGTGAAGATTGACTTTGCCGAGGTGGTGAAAGCGGGAAGGAACCCGCGCCCGGTGCTGCTGACACTGGTGATCAACTGGGGCATCAAGCCCTTCACCATGCTCGGCATCTCCACGCTGTTCCTCGGCACGCTTTTCAAAGACCTGCTGCCCGGCACGGAAGTGGTGAAGGAGGGTTCCACCGTCGAGCTCTACCGCTCCTATATCGCGGGGACAATCCTGCTCGGCATCGCGCCCTGCACGGCCATGGTGCTGGTGTGGAGTTATCTGGCGAAAGGGAACCAGGGCCACACGCTGGTCATGGTGGCGGTGAACTCGCTGACGATGCTCTTCCTCTACGGCCTGCTCGGAGGCTGGCTGCTGGGCGTGAACAAGATGCCCGTGCCCTGGGAGGCGCTACTGCTCTCCGTCGGCATCTACGTGGCGCTGCCACTGTTGACGGGCTACTACTCGCGCGTCTGGATCATGAAGACCAAGGGGCCGGAATGGTTCGCGAAGAAGTTCCTGAACTACCTCACGCCGGTCTCCATCATCGCGCTGCTGGCCACGTTGGTGCTGCTGTTCAGTTTCAAGGGCGAGACCATCCTGGCAAATCCGCTCACCATCCTGTGGATCGCCATCCCGCTCACGATCCAGACGCTGCTGATCTTTGCCATCACCTATGCCGCGGCGAAGGGGCTCAAGTTCAGTTACGAAGACGCCGCACCCTCCGCCATGATCGGCGCGTCGAACCACTTTGAGGTCGCCATCGCCACGGCGGTGATGCTCTTCGGCCTCAACTCCGGCGCGGCGCTCGCCACCGTGGTCGGCGTGCTCATCGAGGTGCCGCTGATGCTTCTCCTCGTGAAGGTCTGCCAGCGCACGAAAGGCTGGTTTCACAGTGATCCTCAGGAAGCTTGAGCCACGAACTATCGACACCCTGACCACCCAACCGGATCCATCGAACATGACTCAACCCACCGTCCTCATCCTCTGCACGGGCAATTCCTGCCGTTCCCACCTCGCTGAAGGCATCCTGCGTGTGGCAGGGAACGACCAGTTCCTCGTCGCGAGCGCCGGCTCCAGACCGGCCGGCTACGTCCATCCGCTCGCGATCCAGGTCATGACCGAGATCGGCATCGACCTCTCGACCCACACGTCGAAGCACATGAACGAGTTCCTGAACCAGCCGGTGGAAACCGTCATCACGGTCTGCGGCAACGCCGACCAGGCCTGCCCGATCTTCCCCGGTCAGGTGAACCGCCATCACTGGCCCTTCGATGATCCCGCCCACGCCACCGGCACCGACGAGGAGAAGCTCGTCGTCTTCCGTCGTGTCCGGGACGAGATCCGCGCCGTCTTCCAAGCGTATGCCGCCGGGCGCCAGGACCAGGCGAAAGGTGCCTGACCAAGAGGCCACCGCCTGTGACGAGCGCAGCCGGCAGATCGCCCGTGAGATGTTCTTCCTGATGAAGCAGGTCAACTAGCCGCGACGAGATCCGGGGCGCACTGGGGTTCGGCAATGGCGGCCTGACCGTAATGGACTCCTCCCCCCCTCCGGCATTAGCCTACCCACGCTGTGGAGATCGCTGATTTCATCGCGCTCGCTCAATATCCTCCGCCGTTGCGATTCCTGGTCATCGGGGGCTATGCGGTCGCGGCACTTGGGCATGTCCGAACCACCTTCGACGTCGATTTCCTGGTTCGCAGGAGCGATCGCATCGAATGGGAGCGGCGCGCGAAGGATTCAGGCCTTGAGGTGGTGCATTCGACGCCCGTGTTTACTCAGATGGCCGGTGCTGGAGGAAGCGACGCCCTGGATCTCATGTGTGTGGACGACGCCACGTTCATCCCGATGTGGGACGCGGGGCAGAACCATCACTTCGGCAGCGCGCCAGCGCGCATCCCCTGCCTGGATCACCTGTTGGCCCTCAAGCTCCATGCGCTGCGTCATGCGGGGGACTTGAGGGCGTCCAAGGATGCCGCCGACATCGAAGCACTCGTTCGACGACACGCACTGGATCTCAACCTCCCCCACTACCGCGACCTGTTCCTCAAGTACGGGACCACCGAGGGCTACGAGATGTTCCTGCGCATCCTCCGCCATGGCTGACCACCCGCCACCCACCACCGACTTCGAACTGCCGATGGACGTTGGCCCGAGGCTTTCCTCTCCCTCCAGGCCATTGCCCTTCGACCTCTGGCAGGCTCGGATCCGCCAGTTGCGCCAATGGTTCCCCGACGCCATCCCGACCACGGAGGAGCGCAGGCGCGCCAAGGTCCACGTCGAGTTCCACCTCGATCCACCTATCGACACCGGGGGGGATCCCCGTCGGCATCGATCGGGCGATTGCGGAGGAACGGCCCGTAGGCCCGGGTGAAGGCAATGGGGTCAGTCCAATATTGTTGACATTTGATCTCGGTTTCTCCCTCGCCCCCCGGACGGAGCCCGGCCGTCTCCCGAACAAATGGCAGGTCCCTCGCGGCCATCCCCCAGCCCAAGCCGAAGCGGGAAGCCTCGCCCCGAGCGGACCTGGCCCAGTGTTTCAGGCTCGCCCTTCCGAAGGCCTTCGCCCTGCTCCCGCTGGCCTTTCGCCCGCGATGCTGCTGACCTTGGCGCGACATGAACCGCATCCTGGTCCTTTTCGATTCCAAGACCGGCAACGTGGCCAGCATGGCGGAGCGGGTGGCCTAGGGCGCCCGGCAGATCCCCGACACCGAGGTGCGGATCCGGTCGCTGGACGAGGCGGCTGCGGACGACGTGCTCTGGTGCGACGGACTGGCC